>JAGCKB010000299.1 GCA_017647725.1 Bacteroidaceae bacterium | reverse complement strand
CATCCCAACAATAGTTTCCGCATCTAAAGATGCTTATACTCATAACCTGCGGATTGACAAAATCCGCAGGAACAGAGCTTTAAATATCCAACAAAACACTTTAAAATCAAAACAAATGTATTACCTTTGTGATAAACCACAAAAGAGGATGTGCTATGCTTACCAAAAGAACACTTTACTTTCTCCTTATTATATTGGGATTAAGTTTTTCTATTGAGACAAACGCTCAGAGCCGATTATACCCCAAAGGAAGAGACCACTCAAAAAACTCATTAAGCAGATACTATGCAAGGGTGGATAGTCTTTTGTTGAATAACAGAAATCTTGATGATTTTGCATTTACAATACGTGGTTCTTTTACGGGCGAGCAAGGATGTTACTATAGCACAAAAAACTCGGAACTCGTTCTTAAAATTGCAAACAAAAACCTATGGTACTCAAGAAAATCCAAGATAGACGAATATCGCTGTAAAATATCACGCAGTAGCGCAAAGCTGCTGGATGAGTTGTTCACCGCGGCTGTATTCTCATCATCCTTCCTTGCACAGCCCAATGGATTGGACGGAGTGACGTACGAGATATTAGTTAACGGCGGATACTACACTGCCGAGTGCTGGAGCCCACGAAAAGGCACAAACTGCCATAAGTTGGTAGAGATTCTCGAAGAAGTAGCTTCGGCAACGAAAAACAACGACCAGGCAGCAATAGAAAATCAAGTAACAAAGATAAAGGAACTGACCGAGGAGTTCAAGAAATTATATCCCGAGGATGTGAAATAACCTTCCTACTAAATACAGCAATGAGGGTGGCCCAAAAGCCACCCTCATTGCTGTTGTGGGTAAATAAAAAGCAAAGTTCAAGGCTTGTGCAGGCTTCAAAACCGCAGTTTACTTGGCGTAAATGAGGATTTTGAAGGCAAACGTAACACTGATATTTACTTTTTAGTTACCCATATTGCTGTTGTATAAATATTTACTCCCCTATCATCAGCGCTCTTATACTATCGCGCAGTTCGAGTGTCTGAACAGAAAAAGAGCTGTTATTGAATGCAATAACAAAGTTATCGGCAAGAATTTCCTCGGGATTTATCATATAAGGTGTGTTGCGTCCAACCCTATCGAAGAGGTCGTCGATATCCTTAATGGAATAGACCACCGTTGCACCATCCTTCTGAACAGGTTTCATATTATCGTCATAAGGGATGAATCCTATCTCCAAATAGTCAAAGAAAGTACCCGTTTCGTATGGTCGTTTGGCATAGATGAGCATTGCACATTTCTGCTGAACACCACCAATGGTGAACGTCGCATAGCTATCGTATCGGTCGACATCGGGATTGCTGATACGCCTATCCTTCAGGTCGGCAGGATATTCAAGTTCTTCATCTGTTACCGTAAAGCCGATGGCAGAGTACATTGTCCGTTTAAAATCGATGCTATTGCGTGTGAGAATATGGAACAGTTCGTGCAGAAAAAGTCTGCGACGGTAGACATTGTCCATATCAGTAACAAACTTCTCGCTGAGGGCTATCCAGTTGCTGCGAGTGTAACCCGCTGCTCCACCCTCGTCTTCCATAGCTGATTTCACAAGTACAATCTCCTTTGGCAATGGTAGCTTGAAATTGTATTTACGTATTGTATCGTTAAGACTGACGACGATTGAGTCAATCACAGCAGCATCGTTGCTGCTCCACTCACGCACACCGTCTACCATCATTGCGGTTAGTTCCTCAACCGTTCCGTTGGGATTTTGCAGACGCGACATTATATCGAAAGGACTGCGTGAACGAGTGTAACTATCCTCGGCAGCGACGAGTCTTTTTGCCTCGTCTATAGTTGCCAATCTCACACAGATAGTATCGAAGTATTGAGGCTCAATGGCTACCTCGGTTTTCTTATTACAGGCGCAAAAGGCTATTACACTGAGAATAAAAAGGATGTTTTTCTTTATCATATTTATCGTGTTTTGCATTTTGTTATATATCTTTCGTCATAGACAAATTATGACTAAAAGAGATTAAAATAACTCTGAATCTTGCGCCAATCATCGGTCTGCGTCAGTGCAAGCATCAGCAACACACGTGCTTTTGCCGGGCCTAACAGCTGCGATGCAACAAATTGATAGTGCTCATCATCCACCTCATTTTCGAGAGATGTCGGCCCCGATACAATTCGCGAAGAGCGAACAACGATTATCCCTTTGCGTCTGGCTTCTTCAAGTGCTGCAAACAGGTTCTTATGAATATTACCATTGCCGACACCAGCATAGACAATGCCTCGGTAGCGATTCTTTATCATCGACTCTACAACATCGGGCGATACTCCTGCGTGACCATAGGCGATACCCACCTTTGGCAACTCATCAACCCCCGACACATTGAACATTGGACGTCCGCCGGGACGTTTGGGCGAAGCCTCATACACCGCCTTACCGTTAAGCACATATCCCAGCGCCCCACTGTTAGGTGCACCGAAAGCATCGACATTGGTCGTATGCATCTTCACTACCCCATCGGCACCATATATACGACCGTTCATCACAACAAGTACGCCCTTTCCAACCGAAGCAGGCGAGACAGCCGTAACGACTGCATTATAGAGGTTCAGAGGGCCGTCAGCACTAAGCGCTGTCGAAGGGCGCATTGCACCCACCATCACCACAGGTTTTGTACCGCCTACTGTGAGATTAAGAAAAAATGCAGTCTCTTCCATCGTATCGGTGCCGTGAGTAACCACAACCGCATCCACACTATCCGAAGCCTGCAGCTCGTTGATACGCTTGGCAAGAAGCAGCCACGTTGCATCGTCCATATCCTGTGAGCCAATGCGCACCACCTGTTCGCCAACGACATTCGCTATATCCTTTATCTGTGGCACAGCATCGAGCAAAGTGCCTATCGCCACCTGCCCTGCGGTGTAATTTGTTGACACCGACGAGGTTCCCGACCCCGCAATAGTACCACCGGTAGCAAGAACATAGACATTGGGTTTCTGTGCCGAAAGAGTTACGGCAAAAAGAGCAAACAGCGCCAACATTAATATTCTGAGACTCTTCATAACTTTATTTTTAAAATGTTAGAGAAACAAAAAAAACGTAACGCGCCAAACAGGTCGGCGCGTTACATATAACATTGTATCAACCCTTATAGTTCTTATGGAACTCGACAACCGCCTCTATACCCTTGCGGAATATATCGAGTCGGAAATTCTCGTTTGGCGAGTGTATT
>JAGCKB010000298.1 GCA_017647725.1 Bacteroidaceae bacterium | reverse complement strand
AGACAATGCACCCATGCCCGAGGTATTCCTGCGAGAGCTAAAAGCAGGACAGATAACCAGCGGAGGCGGACAGTCGGCACCATTCAACCCTAATTATGTTGCCTGCCTCATCCCTCAAAAAGAGAGCGACGGCGATCTTATAACACCCGACTTCTCCAATATGAGCGCTTCGCGCTACACATCAATTCAGGGATATAACAATAGTAAACAGTTCTACTCGCCCGACTATGGCAAGATGGCCCCTGATGCACAGAACAGCGACTATCGTCGCACACTGCTTTGGATACCCACCATAAAAGCCGAGAATGGCAAGATAAAGGCAGAGTTATACAACAGCAGCTACTGCGATGCCATAAAAGTAAACATCGATGGAGTAGACGGCAACACCTTCTACAGCAACAACAATATGCTCACACGCACAATGGAGCAGACAGCAGCAGAAGCACAAACATCCTCACAGCAAGATAGCAACAACCAACAGAAGGGACAATACAACAAGGAGGATGAGCAGGCGCTTAGAGAGAGATGCGAACTTGGCGACATAATGTACAACCAGCAAAAATATACCGGTGCAATTAAAATTTATGCCGAGTTATTGCAATATAACTACCCACCTGCAATACACAAGATTGGAGTGTGTCACATATATGGTCACGGGTTGACAAAGAACATCGATAAAGCCATAGAATTCCTAACCCTTGCAGCAGAGTATGGCTATGGCGAATCAATGTATGCCCTTGCCGAAATATATCATAACAACGAAACAAAGAGAGACGCAGCAAAGGCAGTAGAGTGGCTAAAGCGAGCCGAGGAGTGCGCAGAAAGCAATATTATTGCCAAAGTAGCCTACCACTACTACAACGGCACAATAGTGGAGAAGGATACAGCAAAAGCAATTAAGATTTTCCGTTCAACAGCCACAGACGGCAATGCCGACGGACAATATATGTATGGTAAATATATGCTACAGCAAGGCATAGAGAGTGAACAGGAAATTGGCACTCCCATAGAAAGCATAAACCGCGCAGCAGCTCAATCGCACACCGAGGCAATGATATTTATGATGCGCCACCACTACGATGCACAAGCCTATAAAGAGTCCTATAATTGGGCTAACAAGTTGCATCAGATGGGTGTAAAAGAGGGAACACTTCATCTTGCCGAGTGCTACGATAAGGGATTAGGAGTGAAGCGCGACAAGCGTCTGGCCGAGGATTTAAGGCGCGAAACAAAATAAGGAGTTCCTAAAATCAGGCAACACAAGAGGGTTACCAATTTTGATGTGACCCCCAAAAGTTGGATGGTTTAACATTGTTAAGAGGCACTCTTAGATAATTATTTTACACCCGATTTCTCTATTCAAGGAATTATTTCTATCTTTGCGCTAAAGCGCGAAAACAGACAGCACTCGATGTGAAATAACAAAACAAGCTTTGATTATTTCGCTCGTATGTTAGTATCTTTGAGGTAAACCTCGAAGATAATTCTGCACTCGCTGTGAAATGTCAAAGTAAACTTTGCCTATCTCGCTCGTTTGTTTGTATCTTTGTAAGGATGAAAATGCAGAAAAACGTAAATAGTAACAAGAAAGAGTTCCTCTTAGGCGAGGAACTGTTCTCCGAAGCTGCGGCAGCTCTATTCGACGAGCCTGCCAAGATTTCTCGCGACATATCGCCCGAGGAGGCATTTGAGTTCGAGGCACTGCACGACATTGTATCTTCGAGCAGCTACTCGTGCAAAGGCGATGACACACTCAGCATTGCTGCCGAGGACAATGCACCCTATGGTTACGACGAATAAAGCCTTCTACTCTTTTTTAGCAGCATATAATTCGGCTCCTGACTCGCTGCCAAACATTCAAATAGCCATCTTAAGAGACAAACTCGCTCAGTTCGAGCCAACGCATTGTCTTCTCGTCGATAAGTTCCATTACCTCTGCTATACGTTGCGACTTTCGCAGCAGCTCATTATTATCAAGAGTTCCACTGCACATATCCTGTTCAATCTGTGCCTTCTCCTCCTCTAACTGCGCAATCTCACCCTCGAGAGCCTCGTACTCACGCTGTTCCTTAAACGTCAGTTTGCGCTTGCCACCATCATCGCGTCGCGATGCCTTTGGCTGGCTGTTCTTAGCCGCCCTCTCGGCCTCGGCTTTTGCAGCCGCAGCACGCTCCTCGTCGTGCCAATCGCGGTAATCGGTATAGTTACCGGGGAAATCCTTTATATCGCCATTGCCATTAAATACAAATATATGGTCGACAACGCGGTCCATAAAATAGCGGTCGTGACTCACAACAATCACACACCCCTTGAACTCGCGCAGGTACTCCTCAAGAATCTGCAATGTATCAATATCAAGGTCGTTTGTAGGCTCATCGAGAACAAGGAAATTGGGGTTCGCCATAAGCACCGTACACAGATAGAGACGACGCTTCTCTCCTCCACTCAGTTTATAGACGTAGCTGTACTGCTTCTCGGGCGAAAAGAGAAAATGTTGAAGGAACTGCGATGCGGTGAGCATACGATTGCCAACGGGAATAACCTCGGCAATAGCCTTTACAACATCTATTACCTTCATCTGCTCATTGAACGATAGCCCCTCCTGGCTGTAGTAGCCCCATTTCACCGTCTCGCCAACCTCTATTATACCACTGTCGGGAGCAACACGACCAAGAAGCATCTTAATGAATGTCGATTTTCCCGTTCCGTTATTTCCCACAATACCCAGTTTCTCGTATCGCGAGAATGTATAGTAAAAATCGCGAGTAATAATCTTGTCACCGAAAGCCTTTTCCAGCGCCTTCATCACAAATATCTTACTGCCGATATACTGCGACTTTATCTCGAGCGACACACTTGAGTCGTCGCGCATTGCAGCCGCCTTCTCTTGCAGTTTGTAAAAAGCCTCGATACGGTATTTCGCCTTGTGGGCACGCGCCTGAGGCTGACGACGCATCCAATCGAGCTCGGTGCGCAGCAGATTACGCGCACGTGCCGTCTCGGCTGCAAGGTTCTCCAATCGCTCCTCGCGTCGTTGCAGGAAATAGCTGTAGTTACCCTTGTAACGATAGATGCGGCAATCGTCAATCTCTATTATCTCGTTGCACACACGATCCAGAAAATAACGGTCGTGCGTAACCATAAGCAGGCTGCCTGTGAAACGCGACAGATAATCCTCGAGCCACTCTACCATCTCCATATCAAGATGGTTGGTAGGCTCATCCAGTATCATTATATCGGGCTCCTCTATAAGCACCGATGCAAGTGCAATACGTTTCTTCTGGCCTCCCGACAATTCGGTTACAGGCTGTGAGAAATTTGTAATCTTAAGCATATGGAGCACCTGCTTGGCACGAGTCTCATAATCCCACGCCCCCAAGCGATCCATCTCCTCCATAAGATGATGCAACAGACGCTCATCGCCATTGGCAAGAGCCTTCTCGTAACTCGCTATCAGCTGCGCCTTCTCGCTGTTGCGACGCAAACATGCCTCAATGACCGTCAGCCCCGCCTCGAAGTCGGGCTCCTGCTCAAGATAGCCCACTGTGACACCGCCTCGAAAGGTAATCTTACCCTCATCGGGCACATCATCGCCTGCAATAATCTTTAGTAACGTACTCTTTCCCTTGCCGTTACGTGCTATGAGTCCTATGCGCTGACGCTCCTCGACAACGAATGAAATATCGCTGAACAGCACTAAGTCGCCAAAGCTCTTTGCCAATCCCTCTATCTGTAAATCTATCATCCTGTTTTCTTAATAGTTGCGCGAAGATAGTGATTTTTAACGCTGCACCCAACAGCGAAGAAGAAAAAGAGATGGCAGAGCAACTAAAATTGATTGCTCTGCCATATTTTATAAAGTAAAAGTTACCCGTAACAGAAGAGAAGGCTCTCTTATCTTACTGTTTCACTGCTGAAGGGTTTAAGGAGTTACTTTCTTTCTCCACGACGCTCACCACGCTCGCGACGCTCTCCTCTGTTCTCGCCCCAACTGCGGCGACGCTTCTCCTGTTCCTCGGTATATTTCAGGTACTTCTCGTACTGCTCGGGGCGTAGAATCTGCTTCATCTCGGCATCCTTAATTGCCTTGCGCTGCTTCATTACATCGCGACGGGCCTGCATCTGCTCCTCTGTAGGACGCTGACGCTCAATCTTCTTACCACTTTTGCGAGCCTCTTCCATACGTGCACGACGCACCTTCATACTATCCTGCATAGCTACTGCATCGGAATAGTTCATTATGTAGACAAGTTGAAACTGCACACTATCAAGACCAACAGCATTGTCAAGCTGTCGTGTCTGCATCATTGCCACCTGCTCGGGGTTATACTCGCGTTGCTGTCGGCGCTCTCTGTTCTCTTGTGCCGATAATGTCATTGTCATCAATGCCACCAATACAAGTAATAGGTTCTTTTTCATAACAGTCTGATATTTATTTGATTAAAACATTATTTCCTTGCAAACTACGGTTCCCACTAAAGAAGCAAGAACCGTAGACACCAAACATTGGAAAAATAACAAGTAAGACAATTATAAACCTCGTCTCAATTATATGACTACGGAAATTGCAAAAAGTAAAATGCGAGACTGCATTTTTAACATTTTTTTACAAACAAACCATTCCATCGACCATTCTCACTGTTCTATCGGTGACTGAGGCGAGCCCTTCGTCGTGCGTTACAATGAGGAATGTTTGATTAAATCTATCGCGCAACTCAAAAAAGAGCCTGTGCAGCTCCTCTTTATTGCGGCTGTCGAGGCTGCCCGATGGTTCGTCGGCAAGTACTACATCGGGACGGTTTATAAGAGCGCGAGCCACCGCCACACGTTGGTTCTCGCCTCCCGACATCTCGGATGGCTTGTGATGAGCGCGCTCGGTAAGCCCCATAAGAGCAAGCAGCTCCATCGCCTCTTTTGTAGCTTGTGAAAGAGAGCGTCCCGCAATGAGCGCAGGGATTGTTATATTCTCAAGCGCCGTAAACTCGGGCAGCAATTGGTGAAACTGAAAAACAAACCCTATGTGCGTATTACGGAATTTTGCAAGTTGCGCCGAGCTCATAGTCGCTATATCATTGCCATTAAAGCAAATTGAGCCGCCGTCGGGACGGTCGAGAGCGCCTATCAGCTGCAAGAGGGTTGTTTTTCCGGCACCGCTGGGGCCCACGATGCTTATTACCTCGCCTTTATTCACAGTAAGGTCGACACCGCGAAGCACCTGCAACGAGCCGAAGCTCTTAGTTAAATTGCGAACCTCAATCATATATTACGTATTACATATTCTGCAAGATAGCAACCAAATGTTGCTGTAAAATATCCCAATGAGCCTATTATAGGCTTTCCTCCTGCCGGGTTGGGGCGTATAGCCTCTTTTATCGGAGGTTCCAAACTAAATACCACAGGCAGCTTATATTGTCCGCGCCACTGTCGCAACAGACGACGCAGGTTCTTGGCCAGCGTACACTGTTCGCTCTTCCACAGGTCGCCGATGCGTATGAGCGAGAGGTCGCATTTTGCACCTGCACCCATACTGGAGACAATCTTTACTCCTCGCTGCCAGCAACCACAGATGAGCGCCGCCTTTGAGTCGAGCGAGTCGATGGCATCGACAACAAAATCGTATTGCGCACCGTCGAGTAGTTCATCGATATTGTCACGCTCTATAAACTCCTGCTTCACAATGAGTTTAACATCAGAGTTGATAGCTTTCAGCCTCTCGGCAACGACATTGCATTTGGGTTGCCCTACGGTAGAGCACAGCGCAGGCATCTGACGGTTTATATTGGTTACATCAACCACGTCGGCATCGACAAGAGTAAACTGCCCTACCCCGGCACGACACAACATCTCAGCAGCCCAAGAGCCTACACCTCCCAAGCCCACAACAAGAATGTGCGCCGAGGACAAACGGACGCTCTTTTCGTCACCCAATATCAAATTGCCACGCTGTAACCAATGATTATCCATATAAAACTGTCAATTTATCGGCGAATTTACAAAAAAATCGACTAATTCGCAGTATATATACAATTTTTCTTATAATTTTGCACAAATTTTCATAAGCAATACAGAATATACAAAATAATACAAGAAAATGAGAATTGCTATTGTTGGCGTAAGCGGCGCAGTGGGTCAGGAGTTCCTGCGTGTGCTTGACGAGAGAAATTTCCCCTTTGACGAGCTTTTGCTTTTTGGTTCGGCACGCAGTGCAGGACAGGTTTACAACTTCCGCGGAGTGGATTACACTGTAAAGGAGCTTAAGCACAACGACGATTTCAAAGGTGTCGACTATGCCTTTGTATCGGCAGGCGGCGGTGTATCGAAAGATTTTGCCGAGACAATAACCAAGCACGGTGCAATAATGATTGACAACTCAAGCGCATTCCGTATGGATAGTGATGTACCCCTTGTTGTACCCGAGGTGAACCCCACCGATGCATACGACACTCCCCGTAACATTATCGCCAACCCCAACTGCACAACAATACAGATGGTAGTTGCGCTCAAGGCAATAGAGAACCTCTCGCACATCAAGCGCGTACACTCATCGACCTATCAGGCAGCAAGTGGCGCCGGTGCATCGGCTATGGCCGAGCTGTACGAGCAGTACCGTCAGGTGCTTGCAGGTGAGGAGCCCACAGTAGAGAAATTCGCCTATCAGTTGGCATTCAACGTAATACCTCAGATTGATGTATTCACCGACAACGGCTACACAAAAGAGGAGATGAAGATGTTCAACGAGACTCGCAAGATTATGCACAGCGACATTGCCGTCAGTGCCACCTGCGTGCGTGTACCCGCATTGCGTTCACACTCACAGGCTTTGTGGATTGAGACCGAAGAGCCTCTTACCGTAGAGCAGGTTCGCGAGGCTATAGCCAACGGCGAGGGTCTGGTGCTTATGGACAACCCCGAAAAGAAGGAGTATCCTATGCCTCTGTTCCTCCAGGGCAAAGACCCTGTATATGCAGGACGCATCCGCAAGGACATTACAAACCCCAACGGAATAAGTATGTGGATTGTAGGCGACCAGATTAAGAAGGGTGCAGCGCTGAATGCAGTACAGATTGCCGAGTTCCTCATCAACAATCCCAAGAAATAAGAGAGGATATTCATACACACAATAAAACTAGGATGACCCAAAAGATAAATGGGTCATCCTAGTTTTTACAAGTTATTCTTATTGTATTACAAGATATAGAGCCTTGCAGCATTACTCGGAACTGCGATACTTACCCTCGTCCTTATCCTCGAGCATACTAAGATAGGACTGATAGCGCGACGGCGCAATCCTACCCTCTTCCAGCGCCTCAAGAACAGCGCAACCCGGTTCGTGTGTGTGAGTGCAATTACCGTATCTGCAATTAGCCGACAGTTCAAAGAACTCGACAAAGTAATGGGCAATCTCCTCGGTATCCATATTATAAGAGCCGAACCCCTTGACACCCGGAGTATCTACAATATAGCTGTCGGGCATAAGTTCGAACATCTGAGTATAAGTAGTGGTGTGCATACCGGTATCGTGTATGTGCGAAATTTCGCCCACCTTTGCAGCCACCGAGGGCGAGATAGCATTCACAAGGCTCGATTTCCCCACGCCCGAATTTCCGGCAAGCAGCGACACCTTTCCTCGCATCATATTACATAGTTCCTCTACCCCCGCGCCGCTTGTCGCCGATACCTTAAGACAACTATATCCTATGCTCTCGTATAAGGCAACAAGATAGTCTAGTTCATCGTTATCTTGTTCGTCATAGAGGTCAATTTTATTAAAGACCAACACCACAGGGACACGATACGCCTCGGCCGAGGCAAGAAAGCGGTCGATGAAAGTAGTAGAGGTTACCGGATGGTTCACTGTTACCACAAGGAAGCAAAGGTCGAGGTTGGCAGCCAGGATGTGCGACTGCTTCGAGAGGTTCGACGCCTTGCGCACAATATAGTTTTTGCGCGGCATAATATCGACGATATATGCCGTACCATCCTCGCGGACGCTTATCTCGACATAATCGCCCACCGCCACAGGGTTGGTACTTTTTATTCCTTTGAGACGGAAATTGCCTTTTACCCTGCACTCTATTACCTCGCCACCGGCACAGCGAACATCATATACGCTGCCCGAGCTTTTTATTACAGTACCCTGCACGTTACCGCCGTTTATACAGTCATAATCTCTTTCTCCTTATCGGCAAAGAGATCCTCGGCTTTCTTTATGAATTTATCGTGAATCTTCTGCAGTTTCTCCTCACCATCCTTTGCTACATCCTCGGGGGTACCATCCTTAACCGATTTTTTGAGGACATCGATAGAATCGCGACGAGCATTGCGAATACTGATTTTTGCAGTCTCAAGCTCGCGAGCACACTGCTTAACAAGCTGCTGACGACGCTCTCCTGTGAGAGGAGGAATAGCCACGATGATAACCTCACCATTGTTGGCAGGCATAATACCTACGGGCGAGTCGATGATAGCCTTCTCGATAGCGCTGAACATATTCTTGTCCCAGGGCTTGATTGAGATTGTACGCATATCGGGAGTAGTGATTGTAGCCACATTATTTATAGGCACCTCGGAGCCGTAAGAATGAACACGTACACAATCGAGCAGGTGAGGATTAGCCTTTCCTGCGCGTATATGTGAATACTCTTCCTCGAGGTGCATAATAGCAAGTTCCATCATCTCTTCGGCCTCGCCGAGACATACTTTTACGTCTAACATAATATTTCAGTTTAAGTTTGATTTTGCAATTTATTTTCGCCTTAGCGCAAAGATAACAACAAACGAGCGAGATAGACAAAGTT
>JAGCKB010000297.1 GCA_017647725.1 Bacteroidaceae bacterium | reverse complement strand
CCAATGAACAACCATATGATTATATGAAAAGGTGGGCTTGCTTTAGTAGCTTTGAGGTAAACCTCGAAAATAGACTGCACTCGCTTTGAAAAATATTGAAGTGAACTTCATATTTCTCGCTCGTTTGTTAGTATTTTTGAGGTAAAAGGGGCAATATTAGCTTCGTCAATAGCACGTTTGGGGAATATTCTATTTTTATCGGGTAGTAATATATATAAATACTATATATATATAAACCCTGAAACCTTGTTATTAAAAAAAAAATTAAATACATTTGTAAAATTATATTTATTAGGTATATTTCAATTCAGAAGTAAGCAAATAATATATTAACCACAATAATTACAACAAATGAAAAAATCTCTTATCCTTTTGTCGGCGCTGCTACTTTTAGCAGTAATCCCGACATCGGCAAAGGTAACACATCTGCTACCCAAGCCCCATCAGATTACCGAGACAGGAGGTAACGCATTTGCATTAGGTCGCAAGGTAACCATTACCGACCCAACCAACTGCACAGCGCTCACCAAGTTTTTTACCGCCAACAACTGCACCATCGGCGAAGGCGGCGCACAGGTCAAAGTGACCATCGTACCAAGCATCAGCGGTACCCACGACTATGAACTCGACGGTTTCGACAACGAGGCTTACACCATCGCAGTTACCGAGAACGAGATTAACATTACCGCAGTGAAGCCCATTGGTGTAGTACGTGCCGCACAGACACTGACACAGCTTGCCGAGGGCTACGAGGGAACAGCTGCCATCGAGGCTGTTAACATCAAGGACTGGGCAGCATTCAAGCTTCGCGGATATATGCACGACGTAGGTCGCTCGTTCATAAGCGTTCCCGAGCTAAAGAAGCACATCGAGCTACTCTCGCGCTTCAAAGTAAACTGCTTCCATTGGCACTTTACCGAGAACCAGGCTTGGCGTCTGCAAATCAACGCCTATCCCCAGCTCACCAGCAGCGCATCAATGACTCGCTTCGCAGGCAAATTCTACACACAGGACGAGTGTAAAGAGGTGGCTGAATATGCCAAAGAGCACGGAATAATAATTATCCCCGAGATTGATATGCCCGGACACAGCGAAGCCTTTGTACGTGCTATGGGCTTTGATATGCAGACCGACAATGGCGTCAAGGTTCTTAAGACAGTCCTTGACGAGGTTGCCGCCCTCTTCCCCGATGCACCCTACATTCACATCGGTGCCGACGAGAAAGGTATCACCTACCCCAACTTCCTTGGTATTATGATAGACCATCTGCACAATAAGGGCAAGAAAGTAGTTGTATGGAACCCCATCTCGGGTGTAAATGTTGGCAGCACAGGCGCCGATATGACACAGATGTGGAGCACAGCAGGCCGTCAGATAGAGGGCAAGGCAAACATAGACTGCCGTTACAACTACACCAACCACTTCGACGTATTTGCCGATGTAGTAGGTATCTACCGCAGTAACATCTACTACGAGCAGCAGGGTAACAAGAACGTAGCCGGCACAATCTCGGCCTACTGGAACGACCGCAAGACACCCACAGAAGAGGATATCATCAAGCAGAATAATATGTATGCCAACGTAATCGCAAGTGCCGAGCGCGCTTGGATTGGTGGTGGCAAGCAGTATATCGAGGTTGGCGGAACAACACTCCCCAACAGCGGCGACGAGTACGATGAATTTGCCGATTGGGAGCGCCGTTTCCTCTTCCACAAAGCCAACTCACTGAAGAATGAGCCTATCCCCTACGTAAAGCAGACCAACGTACGCTGGAGAATTACCGACGCATTCCCCAATGGTGGCGATATGAATGCAAAGTTTGCTCCCGAGACCGAAGGACTGAAAGAGAGCTACACAGTAGACGGCGTTACCTACTTCACAGGTATGGCAACAGGAGCCGGAATCTATCTGCGTCACACTTGGGGCTCAACAATTCCCACCTACTTCAGCAATCCCCAGCTCAACAGCACTGCATACGCTTGGACATACGTCTACAGCGAGACAGCACAGACAGTTGGAGCACAGATTGAGTTCCAGAACTACGGTCGCAGCGAGAAAGACACCGCTCCCGAGAAGGGCAAATGGGACCGCAAAGGTTCACGCATTTGGCTCAACGACGAGGAAATTCTCCCCCCCACTTGGAGCAACACAGGCAAGAGCATCAACAACGAGGTAGACCTGCTGAACGAGAACTTCTCGGCACGTAAACCCGTAGAGGTATCGCTGAAAGCAGGATGGAACAAGGTATTCATCAAGCTCCCCTACGTAGCAGCAAACGGTGTACGCCTTAACAAATGGATGTTCACCTTCGTACTCACCGACCTCGACGGAAAGAATGCCGTTGACGGTCTCATCTACTCACCCAACAAATGCAAAGACGAGGCAGCCGAGCAGATTGCAGCCAGCATAAGCGAAGCAAAGAAATTCATCGCAAGCGTAACAGGCGAGAAGCCCGGATACTACAGCCCCGAGACAGCATCGGCTCTTAACGAGGTTATTGCGAAGATTGAGGCTACATTGGAGCAGGATCTCAGCGCCGAGGAGCGCAACCTTCAGGCAAAGGAACTTAACGAAGCACTCGATGCCTTTAAAGCCTACTACCCCACCACAACGCTTAATCAGCCTATGAGCAGCAATAGCGAGACAAGTTATTACTACACACTATGCACACCGCTGCGCGAGAGCCGTTATGCGACATCAAAGGGTACAGGCAACGAGATTTACGGCGAAAAGACAGTAACCAACGCATCGAAATGGAAATTCGTCGATCGTGGCGACGGTACATATAACATCGTAAACTACAGCGACGCATCTTATATCTCGCCCTCGAGCAGCAACAACACAGCGTTGCGCACACAAGCGGCTGCGCCCTCAAAGGGATGGACACTGAAACCCGCTGACGCTCCCGGCTATTTCATCATTGTAAGCGGTACAACACAGTTCAACCAGACAAACTCGGGACAGAGCTACAAGCTGTTCAATTGGGGAGGTGGTACAAACACCACTGACACAGGATGTAAGTATAGCATAGAGCTTGTCGGAACAGAGGGTGGTGATGGCGACATCAGCGACATTGATTACACACCTAACTACACAGGAACAAAGGGCGGCGACCGCCCTTTGAACTTTGTAAAAGTTCAAAGCCCCTCATACGGAGAAAGCGAGTACAAACTAAGCAGTAGCGAGCTCACACAGCTCTATGTCGATGCCACCCAGAGTGTAACCCTGAAAGTTGGTGCGGGTGACGAGGTTTTTCCCACAGCAGGATATGGTGCAGTGTGGATGCACGCATACGTATATATCGATGAGGACGCAAACGGATTCACAGCCGGCATAGGCGCCGACGGTTACAGCCCCACCGACGACCTTGTAAGCTACTCGGCATATAACGCCAACCCCGACGGCGGCGGACAGTGGCGCAACAGCGCAGGCGAGAACAACGGCAACAACACCGTAGTGCTCCCCTCGTTCAAAGCACCCGAGAAGAAAGGCAAGTACCGTATGCGTTTCAAAATAGACTGGAACAGCATCGACCCCGCAGGATGCACCGATGAGGGCAACCGCCTCGATAGCAACCGAGGTTCAATAGTAGATGTAACACTTGAAGTAACCGACAAGCAAGAGGGCGTAGTTGAAGAGCTTTTCAGCGCCACAACCATCAGCGACGACAAATTTGCCGAGGGTACAGTATGGTACACCATTCAGATAGGTGCCAACGGCTATGTCATCGACAACAACGGCACATGCAACCACATCGCCCTTGACGATGTTATATCAAGCTGCACCGACGACGCACAGTTGTGGGCATTCACAGGTGATAACACCAACGGATACCGCCTCTACAACAAGCAGGCAGGTGCAACAAAGGTTCTTGCAGCCCCCACAACAATGACAGGCAGCACAGGTAGCACATCCTACCCCATCCTTGTAGATGCAAAAGCCATTCCAAACGGTTACACCGACCAATGGATGTTCCAGACATCTAACGACCTTGGCGAGGGCGACACATATTATTATATGTACGAAAAGGGCTATCGCAACAACAAGGTAAATAACCGCGATAACAAGTTCGCATTCTGGAACGGCGGAGCTGATGCATGTTCTAACCTTAACATACAGTTTGCACAGGCCGAGTACCCCATAAACACACTCACAGGCAGTTGGACAGCATCTAACGCTAACGGAACATGGGCATCGGCGTGGCAGTCGACACAGGCGCCAAAGATAAGCCTCAACGAGAGCCAGGCACGCAACAATATGGCAGCCTACAACAACAATGGCGACATACAACTGTTTACCTGCCTTGCATCAGCAGCTGTGAACGGCGTTCACAGCGCGACATACAATATCAGCGCCGAGGAGGGTTATTCTATAGCAGGCTACCGCTTCGACTTCGTCAGCTCGGGAGAAACAGAGGTCAGCGTTACCCCCACAGGCAGCGAAAGCATCACAGCAAACTCTACTACAGCAAAGAGCGTTGCAATAACAGGCGTCGAGGAGCAAGCACTATCATTCACCGTATCGGCAACAAGCAATATGTTTGCCAATACAAGCAATTTCTATGCCACAATCATACGCAGCTCACTTCCCGTTGAGCCCTCGCAGGAGATTTTCACAACCAAGAAGGGAGGAATCCTCTACCGCATCCCCGCAATAGCAATGGCAAAGAATGGTGACCTCATTGCAGTTGCCGACTACCGCCATAGTGGTGCCGATATTGGCGTGGTTAACAAAGGCCGCATCGACCTTCACGCACGTATCAGCAACGACAACGGTGCCACCTGGAACGAGAAATTCGCCATCGTCGAGGGTAAGGGAGCAAGCTCACCCGACTTTATGCACGTAGGATTCGGCGACCCCTGCATCGTTGCCGACCGCGAGAGCGACCGCGTGCTCGTACTAAGCTGCGCCGGTAACGTATCGTTCCAGGCAGGCAGCCGTAACAACCACCAGAATATAGCACGCTTCTACAGCGACGACAACGGCGCCAACTGGAGCGAGCCCGAGGATATTGCCGAGAGCATCTACTCACAGTTCGACAAGAGCCCCATAGGCCCTGTTATGGCAATGTTCATCGGTTCGGGTAAGATACATCAGAGCCGCTACGTAAAAGTAAACGACTACTACCGTCTCTACTGCTCGGTACTTGCAAAAGACCGCAGCGCCAACTACATCAACTTCGTTCTCTACAGCGACGACTTTGGCGGTAGCTGGAAAGTTCTTGGCACAACAAGTCGCGGACACTGCACAGGCGCCGACGAGCCCAAGGTAGACGAGCTTCCCAATGGCAATATCATCCTCAGCAGCCGCACCACAGGCGGTCGCCACTATAACATCTTCACATTTACCGACGCCCAGAAAGCCGAAGGTTCTTGGGGCATACAGTCAACCTCAAACAGCAACGTAAATGGTGTAGTGGCAGCAGGTAACTCAACCAACGGCGAGATACTTATCCTCCCCGTAGTGCGCAACGAAGACAACGCCGAGATGTGGATAGCACTGCAATCGGTACCCTTCGGCAGCGGACGTAACAACGTAGGTATCTACTACAAGGAGCTTGCAAGTGAAGAGGACTATAACACACCCGCCAACTTTGCAAAGGATTGGGACGGACGTCACCAGGCATCGTACCTTCCCTCGGCCTACTCTACTATGTGCGTGCAAGCCGACGGCACAATAGCATTCCTTTACGAAGAGAGCACCTACGGAGCCGACTATACAATACAGTACAAGAACTACACTCTTGAGACAATTACCGATGGCGCCTACTCACTTCTTGGTGGCGGAAACGGCACAGGCATCGAGAGCGTTACCACAAGCAAGCCCGCAGGTGGTATCTACGACCTACAGGGCCGCAAGGTGGAGGCACCCGAGAAGGGCATCTACATTGTAAATGGCAAGAAGATTCTTGTAAAGTAAATTAAAGAAACATATTAGCGAAATAGGGTTGCATCGTTGTGATGCAACCCTATTTGTTTTAGTTGTTTTATTTGTTTTATGTAGTCGAATATTTGAACCTTGGAGTAAATATTTTGTAATATTGGTGTCCGATAATTAAAAATCTTTCTGTCGATTTACAGCATCAGAATCCTAATGCGAAGGGGCTTTCCGTTCGTAATATTGCAAGAAATTCTATTTGCTTTATCGTCAATACTTTGCAATTGTGCCACAGAGCGTGGCGCAATTAGAAGAGGAAAAAGTGCCCTGTTCCGGCGGATTTTACTAATCTGCCGGTTATGAGTATAAGCATCTCAAGATGCGAGAATTATTAACAGGATGTAACATCCCGACAGTAAAATCCGCCAAAACAAGAAAAGCAAACTGTCTTGTAGTTATAATGCAGCTTAATAATCCACCCTTATAAAATGCGGGAAAGCAGACTCCCCCACTTTAGGGTCATACTCGAACCCCTCGTAGGCGAAGCTACATAGCTCCTCGGGAAACATTAAGCGGTTATTAAGTATGTAGCGCGTCATTGCACCGCGACAACTTTTAGCCCACACCGCCTGCATACGCAGTTCGTCGCCACGACGCACATAGAACATTGGCTGCACCACCGTAACCTCGCGTCTCACCCTCTGCCAATCGAAAAGATGCTCATACTCCTCGGTCGAGAGATGCACAAGGACACCATCGTCGGCACGCACCGAGGCGATAAGCAGGTCGGTGAGTTTGTCGCGCCAATAGCGATTCACCGGATAGTCGTCGGTTGCCTCGAGCTTGACACAATGCTCCATACGATAAGGAGCAATGGCATCCATTGGCCGCAGGAGACCATACATAAAGGTTGTTATCCACAGATGCTCCCGGGCAAATGAGAGCGCCTCATCACTCAGTTCCCTTGCTCGGAGATGTTTATATGCCTGCCCATTATAAGCAAAGATGGCAGGCATCCTGTCGGCCATAGAGAAATTACGATAACGCAAAAGGTTCTCTGCAGCGATTTTACGGTTACAATCGAGTTGCTTCATAAGTTCTTCTACCTCCATCTGTGCCATCTCATCGGCAAATTGTTTGGCAATATTATCAAACAATGGCTGCGAAACGGCCGCCTTGGGCGAAGAGGAGTGCATTATCTTTGCACTTGATAGTATTATCTGCATATTAGAAGCTGTTTAAATTTCTAAAAAAAATATTCATATAGAAGCTGACGGTATAAATTTAAACAGCTTCATTAGTTTTTCTTAGATGATTGTTTTACTTGTGCGAAGATAGGAATATAGAGGTTAACGTGCAAGGATTCTAGGGATGTTCTATAAATCAGTTATTGGTGTCCGATATTTCTTTTTTAGACATACCTACACGCTATTCAGGCAAAGCAAATACTCGTTTAAAAACAGAAATAGGACAACTTGTAAAGGTTGTCCTATTTCATATATTGTAAAAGGAATTATCCAATTACTCTGCGCGAAGTGTAAAGCGCTGGAAGCCTGTTGCTGTAAGCTCCTTGTCGAAGCCCTTCAAGAAATCGGCAACAGTAATCTTCTCGTTCTGGCAGT
>JAGCKB010000031.1 GCA_017647725.1 Bacteroidaceae bacterium | reverse complement strand
TGCGAGGCTGTTTGAGCGAAGCGAGTTCCGCAGCACCCAAAAAACATCGTGAGCATTTTACGTTAAGATTTTCCGTGCGCAGAGCCTTTTGCCTACTTTTCGTCGGCACGAAAAGTAGGAGAAAAATAACAATGAAAGGCGGAATTTAGCAAACAAGCCTAAATGAGAGACTGAAAAAGTTTTATCGGACACCAATAAATAGAGATACAATGATGCAGAACGAAAGAATAGATAAAGTACTATGCTATCTTAACGAGATAGGTATTGAATACTCTTGGTATAGCCACGACGAAGCCCCCACAATAGAAATTGCGCGTACACAATGGCACAATGACGGCTCAAAGCATTGCAAGAATCTCTTTTTCCGCAATCATAAGGGTAACCGCCACTACCTTGTAGTGCTCGATTGCGAACAAGACCTTGATATTCACGACCTGGAGAAGCGTCTGCACCAAGGAAAATTATCTTTTGCATCGCCACAACGTATGGAGCGTTATCTTGGGCTGCAACCAGGCTCGGTATCTCCATTCGGACTTATAAACGACCAAGAGAATCACGTACACCTGTTTCTCGATGCTAATTTAAAGAATCATCAATCACTTAGCTTCCATCCCAACGATAACCACGCAACAGTAGTAATCTCACAAAGTGAGTTTATGCGCTATCTTGCAGCAGTCGGCAACAGCTACGAGTTTATAGAGATGTATTAAGCACATCAATGCTGCTGAAGAGTAAAGAAAGCAATTATAGGAATTGCAGCAAAGGTACCGTAAAGTACCATCAGCAACAGATGAATATCCGAAACAAGGTATCCGCTTTTGGTGTACTGAGTAGAAATCCAATCACGACTGCCAGCATTTCGTATCTTATTACATATAAATTTATAGAGTTTATACATCAATACCCCACCCAATACACCTACCGTAATACCACCAAGAATATCACCTGGATAGTGCACACCAAGATATACTCTCGAATAACAGTTCAGCATAGCCCATATAAACAGCGAGAGGGATAGTACTCTATTACGCATAAGCAACATTATGAAGGTGGCTATTCCGAAAGAGTTGGCAGCGTGGCTCGACATAAATCCGTAAGCTGCGCATCTGTAACCATTTACAACATCTACATAATACATAAGTTCGGGGTCGCGTGTAGGACGAAATCTCTCGAACAGAGGCTTGCATATTGTAGATGTCACACCATCGGTAATAACAAATACCAATGTAATAGCTATCAGCAATATAAAAAATGTCTTTATATTATTATTTTTTATAAGCACATAAAGCAATACAACAGCCAATGGTATCCACACCATTGTTGTAGTATATACCGTCATACAACCATCCCAATACAGCGATTCACTGCCATTGAGTGTGAGCAACAGATATTTATCAGCCTCTACGAGTTTTTCAAAATCGAACATTCCCCTTTTAAATAATAGTGTTTATTAAATAACTTCAAGCGCACTTGATGGTATCCAACCAACTGTGCCATCCTCAAGTTCAATCTCTTTCCACTCTTTCATAGAGTCGTCCGAAATCTTCACTTTTCGTCCCTCATGAATCTCAAAGAGATTTGTTCCCGAGTTATCGGGTGTACTCTTGGCTGTTACTGTGGGCGACATTATTATTGCCATCTCTCTTGAAGTAAGTCTTGTGTAGTGGTTCATTGCTGCGTAGTTGGCAAAAACAGTAAATATGAGTGCTACTATAGAACACCACATAGAAACCTTGCGCAAAACAATTGATTTTCCAAAGAAAAGCAACAGCAAAGCAACAAGCATAACAACAAAGGCAACAATAGCTGTTACCGCCCAAGTTCCCATACTTGCACTATTTACAACCCCCTCTATCCACTCTACCAAAAAGAGTTGGAATCCATCGTCAACCTTATCTACCGCCTTGCTTTGAGCAAGCTCAAGATTAAATCGTATATCACTGTCCGAGGGGTCGAGCAATAGAGCGCGCTCATAATTAAGTATTGCTTTTCCAATCTCAGATGTCTTATAGTAAGCATTTCCAAGATTGTAAAATATCTCGGGCGAGACGCTATTATCGGCCAGAATAGCCTGATATACATCTATTGCTGCCTGATAATCTCCATTTGCATAGGCACTATCTCCAACCTCCTTACTCATTGCACCCACCTGTGCAACTGCAGTGCAAGGAAGAAGCATAAGTATAAAATATATAATTGCTCTCATCTTCTTATCTCTTTATAGTATTCTCCATCTTGCCAATAATCTCCATTGCCTTTTTGTAGACATTATCCATTGCAGCTGCAGCATCGCCCGGTGCATAACGGGCAAACTCGCACTCATTAAGCACTGCTGCCAATTCAGATATTATATCAGCACTTACACCCTTAGCCGAAAGTTCGGCAGCTACATTATCCTTTGTGAGACGCGATACCGGTATATTAAGTTTATCACTTACATATCCCCACAATGCCTTTAAAATCTCGTCATAGAATAGTTCTTTGTTATTCTCTTTCAACAGTTTCTGTGATACTTTAAGACGCTTGACAGCAATACTGTTAGCCTTTTTTATACGCAATCCAGACATATCGGCATTGTCTCGCATCTGCTTGTAATACAACATTATATATATTACAAAAAGCAATAGAGGAACAATATAGCACAGCAGATAGGTTGTCGACGCAAAGAAGTATTCATTGGCTTTCTGCAGTTTTGCTGCACCGGTCTTAATATAGCGAACATCCTGTCCAAGCATCTTCAACTCCTCTTTGCTGACAAACGATGCTACCACCTCGTTACCACCATCTTTTCCCTTAGCAACGGAAAGTGTATAACTCTCGGTTTCAATTGTTTTGTACTCACCACTTTGAGTATCGAAATAAGAGAATTTAAGCGCAGGTATCGTAAAATCTCCCGGCTGGCGTGGTATAGCAAGATACTCAATTACCTTATCGCCACTGAATCCCGAACTTGTGAGTTTAAAGCGGTTCTCAATCTTAGGGTCATAAACCTCGAAGCTCTCGGGGAATTCAATCTCGGGGGTCTTTATCAACTTCATATTACCTGTACCCGAAATAACCAGACGCAATGTAACAGCCTCATTTGCTTTAAGTTCATTAGTGCTAAGAGACGATTTTACACTGAAACGCCCCACAGCTCCTGAAAAGCCTGCAGGCTTACCCGAAGGAAGCTCTTTTACATTAAGTTTTATAGGTGCAGTACGAAGTACTTTATTCACATAACTTGGGCGCCTGTTAAATGCAAAATCGAACACATCTCCACCCAACCCTATTGTTGCTTCATACTCTATCGATGGAATAACAATCTCACCGCTCTTCTGTGGGAAAAGTACAAACTGCTGCCAAGTATACACAGCATAGTTGAGACCATTATAATGCTCCATATTACGTTCTCTATTCTGCGGCAGGTCGACATTCTGCAACACACAATCTTTTATATCGACATTGGGAACATTCAAATCGGTGAGATTAACACGCGTGTAAGCCTTGAATGTAAGCTGCACAGCCTCTTGCTCGTAAATCGTTGTTTTATTTACGACTGCTCGCATAAACAAATCCTCATTGGATATATCTATAGATGACGCATCCGAGCCTCTGTTGCTGCGTCGCGAACGACTACCGCCCGATTGGTTAGTCTTATCGGGTGGCAACACCTTAATTTTGGAAGTATTCGAAGATATTTTTTTCCCCTCTACCTCTATTGTTGCTGCAGGAAGTGTGAATGTACCCTCCTTCTCGGCTAAAAGAGTATAGGTAAATGTAATTCCATTCTCGGAATTAAAAGTGCGCACCCCATTTACCTCGCTGCTGACCATACGACTGTATGTGCTTTGATACGGTCCTGCCAATAACTTAAAATCGGCAAATGTCACAATGGGATTGCTAACCTTTGTACTATTTATTGTATACTGGATTTGGAAATTCTGGCCAACCACTAATGATTTTGGTGCCGAAATTACAAACGACACCTCCTCGGCAAAGGCTGTTACCGAAAATAAAATAATTCCTATTATTGCAAAAAATACTCTTTTCATCTCTAAAACTGAAATACTTTGCGAATATAGCATAAACCGACGAAAAATATCGGTTTTTCATCGTTCAACTAATTAATTGATACTGTTTTTACCAATCTTTTTCTAATTTCTTGCCTCTCAACTGCAACAATTTCTTTACTTTCTCTTGAGTCTCTTTCTCATCCTGCATTGCAGCCTCTAACAACTGCTCGGCATTTTCTCTCGACATCTGCTGCTGTTGCTGCTGTTGCTGTTGATTTTGTTGCTGTTTATCTTGCTGCTGCTCTTGCTTATCTTGCTGTTGTTGTTGATCTTGCTGCTGTTGCTGGTCCTGCTGCTGTTGATCTTGTTGCTGTTGCTGGTCCTGCTGTTGCTGTTGATCTTGTTGCTGTTGTTCATCGTTCTGTTTATCCTGTTGGTCTTGCTGCTCTTGTTGCTTCAATTGGCTCATTGCAAGTGCAAGATTATATCTTGTCTCATCGTCATTAGGATTATTTCTCAACGACTGTTTATATGCCTCTACTGCATTCTTGTAATCCTTTGCCGCCTGCATCAAGACACCTGTATTGTGATAGACCTGTGCAAGACGCACTTTATCGGTCTCGTACATTGCTGCAAGCTCATACTCCTTCAACGCCTCTTCACCTTTGTTCTGAAAAAATAATGCATTGGCAAGATTAAAATGAGCATCAGCATTCTTGGCATCTTGCTCGATAGCTTTGCGATACTCTACCTCTGACTTATCATATATACTGTCGCTGTATATCCTGTTACCGCTTCTAATATGTTCGCGATAACTTTTCTGTGCTGTCACCGAAGTAAAAGACAACAGCATAAGCAGCATATATATGTATTTTATTTTAAACATATTACATTATTTTTGTTCATCAAACAATTTAATATTACGTGTCAGTCGGCTTTTGCCGGGTAACAACAAAACTTCCAATAAAAGAAGGAAGAAAACAATCCAAGCTATAAACTCGAACTGGTCGTTATAATCGCTGTATATCTCTGTTGTAACATCGGCCTTTGATAGTTTGTCCAGCTCTTTTAACAACAACTTTTGAGCATTGTTGGTGTTATCAACTCTTATATAGGCTCCGCCTCCTGCTTTAGCAATCTGTTGCCCCATCTGCTCGTTAAGCTTTGTCATTACAACATTTCCGCCCTTATCCTTGCGGAACTCATTGGGTTTGCCCGTAGGTATCGGGGCGCCATCTGCGGTACCTACACCTAACATATACACACTCATTCCCTTCTCGGCTGCCGCTTTAGCAGCCTCTTCGGCACCACCCTCGTGATTCTCGCCATCGGTAATTACTATTATCGCCTTACCTACCTCTTCATTTGGAGTAAAGCTCTTCATAGCCATGCTTATAGCCGCGCCGATATCTGTACCCTGACGCGAGATAAGAGACGGCGTGATGCTCTCCAAGAACATCTTTGCCGAGACAAAGTCATTTGTTATAGGTAGCTGCACAAATGCATCTCCTGCAAAAACTATAAGACCTACTTTGTCGTTCTCGAATTTATCTATCAATTTAGATATAATATTCTTGGACTTCTCTAAACGATTGGGGGCAATATCCTCGGCAAGCATAGAGTTTGAAATATCAAGCGCAATTACAGTCTCGATACCCTGGCGTGTCACACTCTCTTTCTTGGAACCAAACTGCGGACGAGCAAGGACAACAATAAGCAATGCCAGAGCAATGAACGAAAGCCAGAATTTTATTGCGGGACGCACCGAAGATACGTCGGGCATAAGTTTCTCTATCAAACGAGGCTCGCCATAAGCCTTAAGATTCCTGTTTCTCTTGTAATTAGAGTAGATATATACTACGAGCAGCAAGGCAAGCAGTATAAAAAGATAAAAGAATTCGGGATTTGCAAACTTCATAACTACTCTTTGTTTACGGTATTCTCTTTAATATTGTATTACGTAACAGAATCTCTATAAATAGAGCTGCGAATGCTATTATTGCAAAAATAAGATACTCCTCTTCGCGCTTAGAGAACTCTTTGACATTCAATTTAGTACGCTCCAATTTATCAATCTGCTCGTAAATCTCTTTAAGTTTGGTATTACTCGTTGCACGATAGTAATTACCATCTGTTATATCTGCCATTTTTTGGAGTGTGTGCTCATCAATCTCAACCGGAACATTTACAATCTGTCCTCCATAAGAGGGATAGGGAGCTTCTCCATTCTTTCCAACACCAATGGTATACACTCTTACACCAAACTGCTTGGCAATATCGGCCGACATCTCTGGCGAAATCTCTCCCGAGTTATTCGAACCATCAGTAAGCAATATTATTACTTTCGACTTGGCCTTGCTATCCTTCAGTCGGCTTACAGCATTCGCAACACCCATTCCTATTGCCGTACCATCCTCAATAATACCCTGAGCCGCAATATCACATTTTACAGAGTTCAGCATATTAAGCAGCACTGTGTGGTCAATTGTCAAGGGACATTGCGTAAAACTCTCGCCCGCAAAAATAGTAAGACCTATATTATCGTTTGGACGACCGTTTATAAACTCGGCAGCTACCTGCTTGGCAGCCTCTATTCTGTTGGGTTTGAAATCCATAGCCAACATACTTGTAGAGACGTCCATTGCAAGCATAATATCTATTCCCTCTACCTCGGTATTCTGCCAACTGTTTGTCGATTGTGGACGCGCAAGCACAATTATCACCATAGAGAATGTAATCACTCGCAACACAAATGGCAGGTGCAGAAGATAGTTCTTGTAGCTTTTTACACCTTTCATATATGGCAATACCGTAGAGACCTTCATCGACGGATTGCAGCGTCGTCCTCTAAGGATATACCAAACAATATATCCTATAAGAGGTATAAACAGAAGCAGATAGCCTATATTAAGCAGAACCATATTCTATTAAATAAAAATATTGTATAAATCCATTAACAACAACACAAGCAATGCAATAGCACCAATCGACAGCAATATAATTCCCACGAGTAACCAACGTTTCTCCATAGCCGAACGTTTATCTACTACCCTACGTTCTGTCGGCTGAGGATTGTCATTATTAGCCTCGAGTTTAGTATTATCGACAAACTCTATGATACCCATAAGATTATGGTCATTTTCGTTCATCATAGGTTTATATTTTGCAAATTTTGCAAGGTCGGCTGTAGCGAGTATCTCCCTTAATTCCTTAACAGCATCCTTGTCGATATGCTGCTTCAGATTATCGAGTATCTCGTCACTTGTCATCTCGGTGGCATTAAACCCGAAACGCTCGTTCAAATAGTGACGTAGAGCATCGGTAATAGCAACATAAAACTCTTTATAATTGCCCGAAGTGCGCCAATCCGATTCATTCTTTATCCTATTGAGTTCGTTAACTGCAACAATGTGGGCAGGGATTTTAGGTTTAATTTTTATTATTCTTATTATGGGTTTATTATTTCGGTACGATATAATTACCCACACAAGAGCTGCCACAAACAAAACAAGCAGAATCGAATAATAAACACTGTGTTTGACATCCTGCCATTCAAGAGGCACCTGCCAAATATCCTTTGGCCCAAAAAAACTCTCTACATTTGCCGTATCTACAGGGAATGTATACACAGCCAATGCCAACTCTTGTGAAAAGTAAGAGGTTGAATCGACACGCACTTCAAACGGTGGAATCACATACAATGTTGTATCAAAGGACGTTACAGTGTACTCTTGTGTTATTGAATAGCGTTTACCATCGTTCAGTGCAACCGTATCCAATTTGCTTTCCAGGATTTCGACACCTTTTACCAGTTCTTTGTCAAAATCAGGCATAACAAGATGCTTGTCGGCATCGTAGCTGACAACCAATTTTATCTTAGCCTGCTGTCCTATGAAGCGCTGCACCGAATCAATCTCGGCATTCACAATAACGCTCTGTGCCCGTGCCCCAATAAGAAGCATCGATAATAGGAATAATATAGAAAATACTCTTTTCATTTATCAATTAATTATGATACTACAGCGTTATCCACGCTGTGCAAACAGTGTCATAAGAGCCTTGACATAATCTTCATCGGTGCGAACCGAAACAGAATCGACCCTGCTCTTCTTAAGAATTTCCGAGAGCGTTTCGCATTGATTCTGCCACCACTCACGCTGTGCACGCTGCACCTTCGACGATGAAGTATCGATATACATCTCCTCTCCGGTCTCGGCATCCAACACCTTCATAAGTCCAATGCTCGGTAACTCCACCAATCTGCGGTCATATACCTGAAGAGCAACAACATCGTGCTTGCGATTAGCAATAGTGAGTGCACTCTGATAGTCCGGTTCAGCAATAAAGTCGCTCATTATAAACGCTGTGCAACGTTTCTTTAAAGCATTGGTTAAAAACTCGAGTGGTACTTTCACATCGGTTTTTGTACTCTGTGGCTCGAAATTCAGTAGTTCGCGTATGATATAAAGGATATGCTTGCGACCCTTTTGCGGTGGAATAAATTTCTCTATTCTATCCGAGAAAAATATTACACCAATCTTGTCATTATTCTGTATTGCAGCAAATGCAATTGTAGCCGCAATCTCGGTAATCATATCTCGCTTGGTCTGTTTCACTGTACCAAAATCGAGACTACCCGAGACATCGATAAGTAACATCACAGTAAGCTCACGCTCCTCCTCAAAGACCTTGACATAGGGTTTATTGAAACGTGCAGTCACATTCCAATCGATGTCGCGCATATCGTCGCCATACTGATACTCGCGCACCTCACTGAAAGACATACCACGTCCCTTAAAGGCGCTATGATACTGTCCTGCAAAAATATTGTAGGACAGTCCACGGGTCTTTATCTCAATCTTACGAACTCTCTTTATAAGCTCTGTGGTCTCCATAAACAGAAATTAGGGTACCTCGACTTTATTCAGAATCTGGCTTACAATTTCGTCTGATGTCATATTGCTTGCCTCGGCCTCGTAGCTAAGTCCTATTCTATGGCGCAATACGTCGTGAGCAACGGCACGTACATCCTCGGGAATAACGTATCCGCGACGTTTAATAAATGCGTATGCACGTGCAGCCAGAGCCAGGTTTATAGATGCACGGGGCGAACCACCAAACGCAATCATATCTTTTAGCTCTTTCATTCCATATTTGTCGGGGTAACGTGTCGCAAATACAATGTCGGCGATATACTGCTCAATTTTCTCATCAAGATAAACCTGACGTACAACCTTACGTGCCTCGATTATCTCCTGTGGTTTAAGAATTGGGCGAACGGTAATCTTCTCACCGGTAATATTCTGTCGTATGATACGTTTCTCCTCTGATAGTTCGGGGTAGCCGATAACCACCTTCAGCATAAAACGGTCGACCTGCGCCTCGGGCAGAGGATAGGTACCCTCCTGCTCTATCGGGTTCTGTGTGGCAAGAACCAGGAAAGGCTCGGGAAGCGAGAATGTCTCCTTACCTATTGTTACCTGACGCTCCTGCATTGCCTCGAGCAAGGCACTCTGCACCTTTGCCGGAGCACGGTTAATCTCATCGGCAAGTACAAAATTTGCAAAAACAGGGCCCTTGTTAGGCTTAAACGACTCGTCCTTCTGGCTATACACCATTGTACCAATAACGTCGGCAGGCAAAAGGTCGGGGGTAAACTGTACACGGTTAAAATCGGCATCAATAAGACTCGATAATGTTTTAATAGCCAAAGTCTTGGCCAATCCGGGAACACCCTCAAGAAGCACGTGTCCATCGGCCAAAAGTCCAATGAGCAGCGACTCAACAAGATGCTTCTGCCCCACAATAATCTGGTCCATTCCTGCCTGCAGATTGGTTACAAAGCCGCTCTGTCTTTCAATCATTTCGTTCAATTCTCGAATGTCAATAGGTGCACTCATATTTTCTATTTTTTATATTATAAGCTTTTAAAGTCTGTAAAAATTTTCATAAATAAACTCGCCAAATTTAAGTCTTTAAATTAACTAAACGTGTTAATAATATTAAAATAGGCTTAACGTATGTTTGCATTAAGCAAACTTTAACTAATCACAGCTATTTACGTGGTACAAGATTAGGTATAAGCAGTTCGGTACCAATCTCAAGGCTGTTATAATTCTTTATTTTATTATATTGCACAATGTAGGGCCAGAATCGTTTGTCCTCGAAGTAAAGCAAAGAGATCTTCGTCAGTGTCTCGTCGAGTCCTACTCTATGCACAGCCTTCGTTCCTTTAATACTGTAAATAGTAGTATCTTCTATTGTTATTTTAGAAAGTGTCAAACTGTTCATTGCCTCTACAATAACAAAATCCTCGGCTATCGATGGTTGTGCAACAAGAGTATCGGCAATCTGTGGTTTTATTGTATCTGGCTCTGCAACAACTGCAATACTCTTACCTTCCTCAACAGTCTCTTTTCTGTCGAATACAAAAAAGAGAAAAACCGCTATTATTAATAATAAGGTAGATATTGCTGCGTATATATATACCTTACTACTCCTTTCATTTTTTTCTATTTCTTGCTGCTTGGTTGCTTCAGCAGACTCATCTGCAGGTTCCTCGATAGTTTCTTTAGGTTCCTCATTAGGTTGCTCTGCTGCATCAGCAGGCTCCTCTGCAAGCTGCTCGGTTGCTTCAGTAAGCTCATCTGCAGGTTCCTCGATAGTTTCTTTTGGTTCCTCATTAGGCTGCTCTGCAGCATCAGCAGGCTCTTCTGTAAGCAGCTCGGTTACTTCAGTAAGTTCATCTGCAGGTTGTTCTTCTACAACAGGCTGCCGCTCAACAAGGACAATAGTCTGTTCTTCCTGTTCAACGGAGTCATCGGCATCATCAACATAGTCATCATCAACCTCAACAGGCTCGAACATTGCAAAAGGCTGGTTTATTTTATCCTTAAGAGTATCGGCCGGAATAAAAGTGAGTTTACGATGTCCCTTTATCTCAATCTTTTCACCGGTATTTACATTTACGCTGCCTCGGCTTGCCACATCAATCATCTTGAATGTGCCCAACCCGTTTATTTTCACAATACCGTCGCTATCTAATCCCTCGATGAGAATATCAAAAAAAGCTTTTGTAAAGTGCTCGGCTTTGGAAACCGAAATCTCAAGATGCTTCGATAACAAAGCACTAAAATCGGAGTGATTCAATTTCGCATCCATAGGCCTTACTCCTCATTATCTTTGAATTTGTCTTTCATTTTGCTGCTTGGACGAAAGGCAGGGACAATCTTTGGCGGGATAAGCATACGCTGTCCCGTCTTTGGATTAACAGATATCCTCTCGCGGCGCATTTTCACCTCGAACACCCCAAATCCCGAAATATTTATTTGGTCATTCTCTTTCAGCCTATCTGTAAGCAGTTCTACAAGCCCATCTACAACAGCTGTGGTCTCTGCTACCGACATTTTATTCCGATGGGCCAATTTACCGACAAACTCTTTGTTGTTCATTTTTCTTCTCTTTTGGCTATCAGAAAACAATTCTTCCCATAAGGTCGAACTCGGTTGCATCCTCTATCTCCACATTATAGAAATTACCGATTACAAGCTCTCCATCAGACAGGGGAACAAGTACCTCGGTATCTACATCGGGCGAGTCGAACTCGGTGCGACCAATATAATAATCTCCCTCGATGCGGTCTATAATGGTCTTGAATGTCTTACCCACTTTTTCGTAGTTTAGGTTCGAAGATATTCTTTGCTGAACATCCATAAGACGGTCGAGTCGCTCCTGTTTCTTCTTACGCGATACACTATCGCGATAATTAAGAGCTGCGTATGTGCCATCCTCCTCGCTATAAGAGAATGCTCCCAAACGGTCGAATTTCGCCCATTTAACAAATTCGATGAGTTCCTCAAACTCTTTCTCGGTCTCTCCCGGAAATCCCACCATCATTGTTGTGCGCAGACAAATTCCGGGAACCTCGGCACGCATCCTCTCTACAAGCGCATATGTATCCTCCTTTGTCACCTGACGCAACATCTTCTTCAAAATCTTGGTACTTACGTGCTGAAGCGCAATATCAAGATATTTGCAGACATTATCTCTCTCACGCATCACACGCAACAAGTCGTAGGGGAAATTAGCAGGATAGGCATAGTGCAGACGAATCCACTCAACCCCTTCAATATCTGAAATTCTCTCTATAAGTTCTGCTATACTCTGCTTCTTATAGAGGTCGACACCATAGAACGTTAGTTCCTGAGCTATAATCTGAAACTCTTTTACTCCCTGAGAAACAAGATAACGCACCTCGTCAAGTATCTCTTCCATTGGGCGCGACACGTGATTTCCGGTAATTATTGGAATAGCACAATAGGCGCATCGACGATTGCATCCCTCCGATATTTTAAGAAATGCATAATGGCCGGGAGTAGTTATAACGCGCTCATTGGCAATCTGTGGCTTATACTCCTGTTTAAGGTCGGCCAAAAGCTCGCTCCAATTAAATTTTCCATAGAAGCGGTCGACTTGTGAAATCTCCTCTCGCAATTCATCAAGATAACGTTCCGAGAGGCATCCCATCACATAAAGACGCTCAAGATCGCCCTCCTCTTTGCGTTGGCAGAACTCGAGAATCATATTTATCGACTCCTCTTTTGCATCGCCAATAAATCCGCAAGTATTTATCACAGCTATTGCACCCTCGGGAGTCTCGCTGTCGTGTGTTACCTCGTAACCACACTCTTGCAGTTGACGCATAAGATGCTCCGAATCGACAAGATTCTTGGAGCATCCCATTGTAATTATATCTACTCTGTTCTTTATCATCTTTTATCCAAAAAGAGAATCTACAAATTCCATACGGTTAAAGACCTGAAGATGGTCCATACCCTCACCAAGTCCAATATATTTTACAGGTATCTTGAATTGGTCGCTTATACCAATTACGACACCACCCTTTGCAGTTCCATCGAGTTTTGTTATAGCAAGCGAACTGACCTCGGTAGCCAATGTAAACTGCTTAGCCTGCTCAAAGGCATTCTGACCTGTTGAACCGTCAAGCACAAGCAGAACATCATTGGGAGCATCGGGAAGAACTTTTTTCATCACATTCTTAATCTTCGTCAGCTCGTTCATCAATCCAACTTTATTGTGCAGACGTCCGGCTGTGTCTATAATCACAACATCGGCATTATTTGCAACCGCCGAAGCAAGAGTATCGTATGCCACCGATGCAGGGTCGGAACCCATATTCTGCTTTACAACAGGAACATCGGCACGACGTCCCCACTCTACAAGCTGCTCAACGGCTGCCGCACGGAATGTATCGGCAGCACCAAGATACACCTTTTTACCGGCTTTCTTGAATTGGTGTGCCAACTTGCCAATTGTTGTTGTCTTACCCACGCCATTCACACCAACGACCATAATCACGTAAGGATTACCCGGCGTTGTAGGAAAGTCGAACGAGCCACTGTCGGCAGTGTTATTCTCCATAAGAAGAGCAGCAATCTCCTCTTTCAACAGTCGGTTCAACTCCTTAGTATTCATATATTTGTCACGTGCAGCACGTGCCTGAATACGCTCAATTATCTTAAGTGTTGTCTCTACACCAACGTCCGAGGTAACAAGCACCTCCTCGAGGTTGTCGAGTACATCATCATCAATTTCGGTTTTACCTACGATAGCGCGCGCTATTTTTCCAAACACGCTCTCTTTGGTCTTTGAGAGTCCCTGGTCAAGAACCTCTTTCTTTTCTTTTGAGAAGAAACTAAAAAATCCCATAGTAATAGTTAAAATTAATCGAGTTTAAGTACTGCAAGGAATGCTTTCTGTGGCACCTCGACGTTACCAATCTGCTTCATACGTTTCTTTCCTTTCTTCTGTTTCTCAAGCAGTTTGCGTTTACGCGATACGTCACCGCCATAACACTTTGCAGTCACATCCTTGCGCACTTGTTTAATGGTTTCGCGAGCAATAATCTTTGTACCGATTGCAGCCTGCAGAGCGACATCGAACTGCTGACGGGGAATAAGGTCGCGCAGTTTTTCGCACATCTGTCGACCAAGACCGTAAGCATTGTCAACGTGTGTGAGTGTAGATAGAGCATCGACAGGTTCGCCGTTAAGCAGAATATCGAGTTTTATCAGTTTCGAAGTGCGATAACCTGCGGGATGATAGTCGAACGAAGCATATCCCTTAGATATACTCTTCAGTTTGTCGTAGAAATCGATCACAATCTCGCCCAAAGGCAACAAGAAGCTTATATCCACTCGGTTACCTGTAATAAAATCCTGTTTCTGAAGCTCACCACGCTTACCCAGACACAGTGTCATAATGGGTCCGATATACTCGGCACGAGTGATAATGCTCGCGTTGATATATGGTTCTTCAATGTGGTCTATTAATGTCAGGTCGGGCATACCACCGGGATTATGAACCTCTTGCACACCACCCTGCTTATCGTAAACCATATACGAAACGTTGGGAACTGTTGTTATAACGCTCATATCAAACTCACGGTCGAGACGCTCCTGAACAATCTCCATATGCAACAGTCCCAGAAATCCGCAACGGAATCCGAAACCAAGCGCAGCCGATGACTCGGGAGTAAATGTCAGCGAAGCATCGTTAAGCTGTAACTTTTCGAGTGACGAACGCAAATCTTCATAATCCTCGGCATCGATAGGATATACTCCGGCAAACACCATAGGCTTAACCTCCTCGAATCCGGCAATTGCCGAAGAACAAGGACGGGCAATATGTGTGATTGTATCTCCCACCTTAACCTCACGTGAGGTTTTAATTCCCGAGATTATATATCCCACATCGCCTGTTCGCAACTCGTTACGTGGCGAGAGCTCCATTTTTAGTACTCCAACCTCGTCGGCATCATACTCCTTACCGGTATTAAAAAATTTCACCTTGTCACCTTTGCGTATCACACCGTTGACAACCTTGAAATATGCGATAATACCTCGGAATGAGTTAAACACCGAATCGAAGATAAGCGCCTGCAAAGGAGCATCCTCATCGCCTTTTGGTGCAGGGATACGTTCTACAACCGCCTGAAGAATCTCCTCGACACCCATACCGGTCTTTCCCGATGCCTCGATAATATCATCGCGGTCGCAACCAATGAGGTCGACAATCTCATCCTTCACCTCCTCGGGCATTGCGTTAATCATATCGCATTTGTTGACAACAGGAATAATCTCAAGGTCTTGTTCTATAGCCATATAGAGATTGGAAATTGTCTGCGCCTGCACACCCTGAGTAGCATCTACAACCAAGAGCGCACCCTCACATGCGGCAATAGAACGCGACACCTCGTACGAAAAGTCGACGTGTCCCGGAGTGTCAATAAGATTCAGTATGTATTTTTCGCCTTTATAGTTGAATTCCATTTGGATAGCGTGGCTTTTGATAGTAATTCCACGCTCCTTCTCCAGGTCCATATTATCAAGCATCTGACCCTCGGTCACCTTTATCGTCTGTGTATACTCAAGCAGACGGTCGGCAAGAGTCGATTTTCCGTGGTCGATGTGAGCAATAATGCAAAAGTTTCTGATTTTCTCCATAATTCCGTATTCTATCTTCTTACAAATCCCTTTACGCACTTTTGTACATAAAAAGAGCATTTACATTTTCAGGCGCGAAGATACGAATAAAAATCTAAATTTTATTTATAAATTATTAATATATAACGCAAAAATAGAAGAATAGTTTTGTGCAAAGGTTCCGGAATAGCACAAAACAAGGTGAGCAAACAGCCCACCTTGTAATATATTTTCAAAAAGAAAAATTAAAACAAATCACTTCTTTTTGAAAAGATCTTTAGCTTTGTTAAATACATTTTTCACCGCATCGACCTTTTTCTCTGTCGAGCTTTTTGTCGAATCAGAATCGACATCATCTGAGTTACCACCAAGCAACTTATCAATAGCGCTCTCGGCGGCTTTTGTTGCTGCCTTCTTGGCAAGAGCCTCCATATCTATGCCGACCTTTGGCGATGTAAACGAACCGCCGATTGTCATATCAACAGTACCAAGTTGTGACACTTTGCCCACCGATGCAGGCAATGTAATCTCGCCACGATAGTCGATTGTCTGGTCCAACCCTGTTGAACCCGAAAGTTTCATATCACAATCTCCAAGCTTGATATTAAATGGTTTAGTATTTACCCTGCCATCTTTGATTGTGAACTCAACATTCAAATCCTTTACACGAGTATCCTTAAGAGAAGGTTTCTTGATTATATCGGCCACCTGCTGAATAACGGTTACATTATTCAAACTAAGGTCACGTGTTGAGAGCACGCCGCTACCTGTAAGAGTGGGAATAACAGGACTCATTGTTGCATCAAGTTTTGTAGCAATCTTCATACTTCCCGAGAAGCTACCGGTAAGCCCATTGAATATAGGAGCAAGCTTCTGCACCATATCAAGTTCTTTATAAGCCTGAGCAAAACCAATATCCGTGAGTTTTAATCCGGCATCAAATTCAGGCTCAGACTTCTCTGTAGCTTTGTAAAAACCATTTACCACAACGCTACCACCCATTGTATTCATCGAGAGGTTCTTCATATCAACCTTTCCATCTTTCACCAGCAGTTCACCTTTCATATTGCCAAAGGTCATATTATCGAACAGCACCTTTGCAAAATCGGCTTTCATTCTAAAGTCGATATTCTCGGGAACATAGATAACACCCATAGCAGTGGTATCAACCTCGGCCACAGTCGCCGCTGTATCTGCCGATACAAAATCGTTAAGATTAAAATAATTACTCTTCACATTAAGAGTACCTTTCAGCATTGTACCCTTTAGAGCATAACCCATATAATTCTCGAATTTGCTATCGAGAGTAACATCGTTCTTACCGATATTTACGGTTGTCTGGCTCAGTTCAAGGTAACGCGGATTAAATGACAACACCGAGTTTTTTATATCAATGTCAGGCATTCCCTCCATATTCAAAAGCATATTGTTAAGACGTACACTACCCTGTGCCTTAACCTTTTCGTACTGCTCCTTCTCGACATACGACATACGTCCACTCACGCTCATATCGGCATCTACAAGGCCATTAAGAGTCATATCCTCCAAAGGATATACATCCTTTATCTTACCAAGATCAAGCTTACCCTTCGCCGATGCATCGAACTGCATATCACTCATAGGAGTAAGGAGTTTAAGGGCCACACTGAAAGGATTACCGGCCAACACAAAGCTAAATGGAGCAACATCAACCACTGTTGCATCTATTGAACCGCCGGGATTCTCTACTTTTGCATTTATATTAATCTTGTTCACACCTGTTGGCAACGAAGGATATTGGAACATAGCATCTTTCACATTAAAAGCTACATTGAACTGCGGTACAATGCTGTCGCCTTTAAGACTACCCTTCGCCCAAGCCGCCAAAGTTGCACTACCATCTGTTTTGAGCCCCTCGAAATCCTTTGAGTAGATGGCAGGAACAAGCGATAAAACCTCTTTAAAGCCAATCTCATTGCTATTGAGCTTTAAATCCATATCGAAGCCCTCATCGGTGAGTGCCACCCATCCGTCTATAGCAGCTTTAATAGCATTAAGTTGCAAAGTATTCTCACTAAGAGTGAATTTATTATTCTGCAGGTCGGCATCAACGTTCATATCTGCAGCTATATGCGCTTTATTAAGGAAAGGTACACCATCCATACTGAAAGTGAGCGCTTCAACAGCTGTTTCAAGAGCAAGCATAGTGCGAGCGCTACCAAAGTCGCCCGAACAAGCGGCATCCATATCCTCTATTTTTGCATACATATTTGCAAGACGGTCGTCATATATAAGATTAAAATCGTTTATGGTAAGCTCTTGCAATTTAATGCGGAAAGGTGTCGATGTTGTATCAACAGCTGTCTCCTCTACCTCATCGGTAGGTTTCATAACATCCCAGTTTACAGTGCTGTCAGGCATCACAATAGCTTTTACCGAAACGCCATCGAGAAGCACCTTCTTGATATCGAAGCCCTCGTCACCAAATAACGACATTACATTCACCGCCACTGTAATCTCATCGGAAGCAACAAGAGTGTCATTAGAGAACTTGTCAACACCTTTAAGATAAAAATCTTCGAGTGTGATTGATGCAAGAGGGAAATTACGTATCAAACTAATGTCAAGACCGCCAAAGTCAAACTCGGCGTTAAGCATCTTGTTACCCTCCTCTTTTACCAATGCCTCTATTTTATCTTTAAAAAGATAGGGCAAAGTAAACAACAACAGCACGATTAAAGCAATAATCGCACCTGTAATCTTAAAAAACTTTTTCATTGTATTAAGTTTGAAAATTATAATTCTGCAATCTCCTCAAAAGTAGTAAAAAAACCGAAAGCCCCCTACATATATGTAAAAGTTTTTCGGTTTTTTTTAGAAGCTTCTACGTATCGTACTACTTAAATACGTGTTTACCATAGTTTACACCTTTTAGGCGGTAATATAATGCCTCGCCCTGCAAACGCTGCTCGAAATTCTTATAATCACGCAATGCCTGAGGTGTCCATCCGGCCTCGGCAACAGCAGCCAAGCGAGGTAGCATAAGGTATTGCACGTGGTCGGCAGTCTCTACCCACTCGGTCCAGAAGTTGGCTTGCACTCCCATATATTTCGATTGCAATTCAGCAGGAACACCCTTCATTGGTATATAGTTATACACAGCCTCTACCGTCTCGGTTCCGTAACCTTGAGAATGAGGCTCAGTAGGCAAATTCGACTGTTTACGGTTAATGTAATAAGGAATCTGAGGCGAGAGTATGGTATTCATTCCGCGCGTAGCAGCCTCTTTAGCTGCTCTGTCGGCACCTACCCAAGCCATAATTGTTATATCCTTGCCAAGTGATGCAGTATTGCCGTGAAGCACCTCGTTCCAAAAAATAAGTTTACGTTGCCGGGCGGCAGGCTTTGCCGCTATGTGCTCTTTAAGTTGATAATAGAAATTAATCTGAAGATCGCGGTAGTTCTTAGAGCCAATCTCCTTTAGAAGCGCCTGACAGTCGCTATTCTGTTCCCATTTGTATGTGGGGCACTCATCACCACCAAGATGTATATATTCGAACGGGAAAATATCTGTGAGTTCATCTATTACATCCTTTGCAAACTGCACCGCCTTAGGATTAGATACATTTATAACATCGGATGATACACCCTGCCACAACCACACTTCGTGAGGTTTCTCGGGGTCGCAAGCAAGGAACTCGGGGTACGATGCAACTGCAGCCTGTGAGTGTCCGGGAATATCCACCTCGGGAATAATCTCAATAAAGCGTTCCTTGGCATACTCTACAATCTCGCGTGCCTCTTTCTGTGTGTAGAAACCACCGTAGCGTATACCGTCGGGCTTTACATCACCCCAACCGCAGACCTTACTGTCACGCCACGCACCAATCTCGGTGAGTTTAGGATATTTCTTTATCTCGATGCGCCATCCCTGATCCTCGGTAAGATGCCAATGAAAACGATTCATTTTATATGCAGCCATAACATCGAGAATTTTCTTTATCTCGTTCTTTCCATAGAAATGGCGTCCCTCGTCAAGCATAAAGCCGCGCCAAGCAAATCGAGGCTCGTCGCTTATCTCTACAGCAGGTATTCTCCATTCTGTGACAGAAGCATCATAAACCCCGGCCATAACATTTGCAGGAAGAAGTTGTTTTATTGTCTGAAAAGCATAGAAAAATCCTGCAGGCTTTGCCGCAGTAATCTTTATCAAACCATCGCGCACACTAAGGTTATATGCCTCGTCGCCCAAAGAGTTATCGAGACGCAATACAATATGCGCAACACCTTTTTTACCACACTTATCTACCTCTAAACCAAATAGTTTATCCTTTTTAAAAGAGCTTTTCTTTAACTTCACTCCTGTTGCAGCCTTAATGTCATCGGCAAAATTATTTACAACATTTTTTATCTCCTTATCGGCCGGGTAGCAAATAACCACTTTGCCCTGCAATAGAAAAGCGCCCTTGCCAACAGTCATCTGTGCAGGCTGCGGGATAATAGAAATTTCCTGTGCAAAAGCAATGCAACTAAATGCACATAAAACAGTCAAAAGAATTGTCCTTAGTCTCATAGCCATGTTTTTGTTAGTTAGTAATATTCTATCGGAAAGCCTCGTCAAAAGCTTTTAAACGCTCCTCGAGCATAGCATAGTGATGCGGTTTAATATTAGACGAACAAGCACGTATCCCCTGTCGGCTGCTACCTGTCGTTGCAAGGTCTATGCCACTGACACCATAGTAAAGCAGATTTTTTATCAATTCGGCTCCACTCATATTGCGATAACCTATTGTAAAGAAAAATCCATCACTTACAGGCTCCTCATTATCCTTGTCATATACAACGTGAAAACCGTTACTGTAGAGAATATCTTTTATCCTTGCCGTGCGCACTGCATACTCCTTTATATCCTCCACAAACCTGTAACTACCATCGCACGCAGCATTCAGCATTGCAGCCATAGCATATTGCGCCGAGTGCGATACACCGGACGAGAATGTATAAAGATAGGTATAAGCAAATGCAGCACCGAATCGGGATATACCGTAACGAGAAGCCAAAGCATCGTAATGTCTGTGATACAATTTATCCGAGATGCAGGCAAGCGCAATCCTCTGCCCCGCATAACTGAATATCTTGGAGGCACTCATCATAAGCACATAGTTGTCGGTATATTTCGCAACCGTTGGCTGGTAAGGCGCCTCGAAAGGCTTTCCAATGTCGCGACGAAAATCCATTGTCATATAGGCAAGGTCTTCAATTACAACAACATCGTATTTCGCGGCCAAACGACCGATAATCTCCAATTCCTGCTCGTTAAGGCACATCCACGATGGATTGTTGGGGCTCGAATATATTACAGCACAAATATTACCTTGTGCAAAATAGCTCTCTATTTTTTCCTCAAGACCACTCTCGCGATAATCGGCAATGTCGAATGATGCAACCTTTACACCAATCACCTGTGCCTGCATCTTCTGCACAGGAAAACCCGGGTCGATGTAAAGCACAGTATCGCGCTTTGCATCGAGATGCGAGCAAAGCATCAACGAGGCAAATGAAGCCTGCATTGAACCAACTGTAGGAATACATCCCAAAGGATTTATATCTACATCCAGGAATGCCTTTATAAAACGCGAAGCAGCCTCCTTAACCGGCTGTATACCATCAATAACTGGATACACCGATGCAACACCACGACGCAGCGCCTCGCATTCGGCTTCAACACCTACCGAAGAGGGAGGGAGCCCCGGTATTCCCATCTCGAAATGGATATACTCTACTCCCAGACGCTCCTCAATAGTACGCACAAGAGCACCTATCTGTCTGATAGATGCTTTTGCGATATCGTTTATCTCGAGTTCTTTGGCAACCTCGTCAATAATTTTGGGGTCGATAACACTCATTACCTTATTATATAAAATGTAGCAATTCGTTTCTATTAGTCGATACCCTACGAAGAGAGAGAATTAATCCTCCATCAACTTACGGTAACGCACCTTCTTGGGCTCCTCGATACCAAGACGTTTCATCTTGTGCTCCTCATAATCCGAGTAAGAGCCCTCGTAGCTATATACATTACCATCACCCTCAAATGCAATGATATGTGTACAGATACGGTCGAGGAACCAACGGTCGTGGCTGATTACCACTGCGCAACCTGCGAAGTTCTCGAGACCCTCCTCAAGAGCACGCAAGGTATTTACGTCAATGTCATTGGTAGGCTCGTCAAGCAGGAGGACGTTGCCACCCTCTTTAAGAGCCATAGCAAGATGCAGACGGTTACGCTCACCACCCGATAGTACGCCACACTTCTTCTCCTGGTCGGCACCCGAGAAGTTGAAACGTGAGAGATAAGCACGGACATTAATCTCCTTGCTACCCAGACGCATCAGTTCGTTACCCTGACTCATAACCTCATATACAGTCTTATCGGCTACAATATCCTTATGATTCTGGTCGACGTATGCAAGTTTAACAGTCTCACCAACCTCGAATGTACCACCATCGGGAGTCTCAAGACCCATAATCATGCGGAAGAGCGTTGTCTTACCAGCACCGTTGGGACCAATGACACCTACGATACCGTTGGGAGGCAGTGTAAAGTTAAGGTCGGTAAAGAGAGTCTTGCTACCGAATGACTTTGCAAGATGGTCGGCAATAATAACCTTGTTACCCAAGCGTGGACCGTTGGGAATATAAATCTCGAGTTTCTCCTCGCGCTCTTTCTGGTCCTCATTAAGCATTCTCTCGTATGAGTTAAGACGCGCCTTACCCTTTGCCTGACGTGCCTTGGGAGCCATACGCACCCACTCGAGCTCACGCTCAAGAGATTTACGGCGCTTGCTTGCGCTCTTCTCCTCCTGCTCCATACGCTTTGTCTTTTGGTCGAGCCAAGATGAGTAGTTACCCTGCCAGGGAATTCCCTCGCCACGGTCGAGCTCCAGAATCCATCCGGCAACATCGTCAAGGAAGTAACGGTCGTGAGTAACGGCAATAACAGTACCCTCGTACTGGTTCAGATGCTGCTCGAGCCAATCGATACTCTCGGCGTCGAGGTGGTTGGTGGGCTCATCAAGAAGAAGGACATCGGGCTTTTGAAGAAGCAGGCGGCACAGTGCCACACGACGACGCTCACCACCCGACAGATGGTCGACGAGTTCGTCGGGAGCGGGACAGCGAAGCGCTGCCATAGCACGCTCCAATTTGCTATCGAGATTCCAAGCATCAGTAGCATCGATAATATCCTGCAACTCGGCCTGACGTGTAAAGAGTTCGTTCATCTTATCCTCATTCTCGTAATACTCGGGAAGGCCGAACTTCATATTAATCTCCTCATACTCGGCAAGAGCATCAACTACAGACTGCACACCCTCCTTGACACACTCCATAACTGTTTTTCCATCTTGGAGATGTGGGTCCTGAGGAAGGTAGCCAACCGAATAACCTGGCGACCACACCACATTTCCCTGAAAATCGTTATCAAGGCCGGCTATAATCTTCATAAGGGTAGATTTACCCGCACCGTTCATACCCACAATACCAATCTTGGCGCCATAGAAGAACGAAAGATAGATATTCTTCAGCACCTGCTTGTTTGTCTGTTTAATGGTCTTGCTTAGACCTACCATCGAAAAGATGATTTTCTTGTCATCAACTGTTGCCATATTCTAATATTTATTTTTTAATTTTACATATTCAATGCACACAATAAGTGCAGTGTGCAAATTTTCCGCGAAGATAGTGAAAAGTGGTGTAAAAATAGCAGTTTTTACCGAAATTCTCTTTATTAAAAAATAATGGTACAATAGTTAATATGGTACACAATATTTAGAAGCTGTTTAGAAGCTGTTTAGAAACTGAGAATTTCTTAAAAACAGGAAATACAACACACATTGTTATACAACCGAGAGAAAATATTTAAAAAAATCTAAAATAATTAGCAGACACATTTACTATCTTTTGCAAATTCACGACTTATCACTACATTTGCAACGAAATTATGAATCTATTGCAAAAATACTCACTATTCTTTTTCTGCTTTGCAGTTTTTCTGCTAAGCGGAACCAGTTCAGTCTCTGCAATTGAAAACAAGTCTAACGACATTATAACAGAGTCGTTTGAATCGGCTGGAAATTCCGAATATTACAATTCAAATGACTTTATCTTTTTCGACTCCGAGATAACACAACCACGCTCGTCTGTTTCATATACCACACGCCTGCAGCACTCATCACGAAGAGTTGACACCGAGCAGAAAAACAACACCTCATTTATACGAGCCGGCAAGATAATAAATATAGCTACTATATTCTGTTTTCATAATACTTTCAAATTAAAACATTCCTTTTTTTCCGAGCCTACAAACATTCTGGTACGCTTCGAGAAATTCATTATTTAGCTATTTATTTGATTATCAGACCTTTTCAATAACAAGGTCTTAACACACTGTATAATTAACAATACAGAGGGATATTTATGCCCTTATTGTATCTCTTCGGGAAAAGAGACGCACAGACTATAAACATTATAAATCAAATAAATAGCAAAAAAATGGAAAACAAATTCACTAAAGTATCATCAACCAATAACAAAATACTATCACTTTCGGTAATTATTGCAGGCTGTATTCTCGTCGCAATACCAATGGCTACAGTTGCCAACCTCGCAGGTGCAGTTCTATTCATCACCGGCATCATTCTAATCTTTGTTCTAAAGAACGACTATAAATGCATCGAGACAGGAGACATATTCTGTAAAAAAGAGTTCTATTTCGAAGATAGACAAAAAGAGAAATTGCTCAACGCCATTAAAAACAACCCCAAAACCATTGACATAACCGATATCGACAAAGGCAATACACTGCGTCTCGATATTTTCTACAGCAAGAAAGGTGGTAAAGCATTTATGCAGCTTTACAAATATATACCCTATCAATACGAACCTTGCTCCGAGATAATAGAGTGTGAATACAACAATATCGAGAAGATTGTAAAATAATATTTCATCTTCGACAAGTATTACACACATAGCTAAATCACATACAAACCGATATATGATTAATAATTAAACACAGAAAAAAGTATGGGAATATTACAGATTTTCACGCTTTTAGGAGCATTGGGAATGTTTCTTTACGGAATGAACCTGATGAGTTCGGGCCTTCAGAAATCGGCCGGTGACAGGCTTCGCACGTTGCTATCGGCAATGACATCCAATCCCTTCAAAGGTGTACTGACAGGACTTAGCATTACCTCAATAATACAATCCTCATCGGCAACAACAGTAATGGTTGTGAGTTTTGTAAATGCAGGACTTTTGACACTTGCGCAAGCCATTGGCGTTATTATGGGAGCAAACATTGGAACGACGGTTACAGCCTGGCTCGTCTCATGGCTTGGTTTTAAATCGGACATTTCAATCCTCGCTGTTCCTCTGATGCTATTCGGCTTCCTGTTCTCTAATTCAAAGAAGAACCAACGCAAGAATATAGGAGAACTTATCGTAGGATTCTCACTGCTATTCCTTGGTCTCTCTTTTATGAAAGAGTCGGTACCCGATCTTGGACAAACACCCGAGGTTCTTGAGTTTGTAAAAGCCTGGTCAGGTCACGGATTTGGTTCGGTACTTATATTTTTCGCTCTTGGTACCATACTGACACTTGTTCTTCAGTCATCGTCAGCAACAATGGCAATTACCCTTATTATGTTAAGTATGGGTTGGATTCCATTCGACATGGCCTGCGCAATGGTACTGGGCGAAAACATTGGTACAACTATCACCGCCAACATAGCAGCAGCAGTTGCAAATACCCAAGCAAAACGAGCTGCAATGTCTCACACCATATTTAATGTATTCGGTGTAATATGGGCATTGATACTGTATTCTCCATTCCTTGGCCTTATTGGACGCATCATAGAACTTTTTGGTCTTCCTAACCCTGCTGCCGAAGGATTCACTGTAACAGGGCCAAATACAGAAAGTGGAATTGCTGCCCTCTATGGACTATCTATGCTACACACCCTCTTTAATACAATAAATACCTTTATTCTTATATGGTTTATCAAATACATCGAGAAGGTAGTTATTTGGCTTATTAAGACACCGGCCAACCAAGAGCACGAAGCCTTCCGTCTGAAGTACATCTCGGCCGGTCCATTGGCAACACCCGAATTGGCAGTGGAACAGGCATTTGATGAAATTATACATTTTGCTCAGATATCCAAGAATGGTCTTTCGTATGCCAAAAGCGCAATAAACGAAAAAGAGAGCGATAAGTTCGAGGAGTTAAGAGGAAAACTCATAAAATACGAAGAGATCTCCGACCGTATCGAGTACGAGATTGCAGCCTTCTTAAACGAAGTTTCAGCTTCACAGATTAGCGAGAACACCTCTATCAAGATAAAAGCGATGTATAAGATTATAGGTGAGCTTGAATCGCTTGGCGACTCGGGCGAAGCTATAAGCCGCATTCTTTCGAGACGTAACATACACCGAAAGAGTTTCGATGAGGAGACAATAAAGCAACTTAACAGTATGGCCGATGCTGTAGAAAATGCCTATCAGGTTATGATAGAGAATCTATTGGCAGCGCACAATGACACTCTTACCGACATCACAAATGCTTATAGTGCCGAGGAGCGTATTAACAACCTCAGAAACTATTTAAGAGACAAAGAGATTGAAGACCTTGAAAACAGCCGCAAAAATTACCAGACAAGCGTCTATTATATGGATATTGTAAATGAGCTGGAGAGAATGGGAGATTTTATGATTAATATTTCGCAGGACCTTGAGAGAGTTTACAAACAAAAATAATTGTCTGCTACCATATACTAAAAGAGGCCGGGTCAAAAGTATTTTTGCTCCGGCCTCTCTGTTTTTGCTTCATCGGTCTGATTTAAGTCAAAAATCGTATTTCGACTTAAATGAACTCTTATGCAGCCATACTGCACTGCATACCAAACCTTTTTTCAGCTTTGCCTCACTATGCTTTTGGGTAGATTAAGAAAGTCAACAAATAACGTATCCTTGAACATTATAGGTGCATTGGGATATGTTTCAAGCAATCCTTTTGAGATATTGTTTTTGCAACCCAATAGCATTGAATTAGTCTGATTGGAAATGCATCGTTGAAGTTCTCGTTTGACAAAATGTTCTTTTTTTGCATATAGAATATAGAACAATCTCCGCAATATTACTATTTTTTCTTCAGTTCAC
>JAGCKB010000296.1 GCA_017647725.1 Bacteroidaceae bacterium | reverse complement strand
GTTATTACACCGGCCCAATGGTAACAATTTAGTTTATCGCCAAAGATGAGCAGCGCCCCAAGCAGCACAAGCACCGGACTTGTAGCCTGTATATTCGAGACAATGGTTATTGGCAGATGCTTTATTCCTATGTATCCACAGAGCCACGAGCTTAACACTATGACCGCCTTTAACATAAGCAGCAGATGGTCGTGCAGGGGCGCAGATGGCACATACAGCAATCCATCGGTAAGGGTACCCGTATATGAGAGAATAATAAACGGTAGAAATATTATTGTAGAGAATAGCGTATTCAGGAAGAGCACCGCAAGGACCGAGTTATCCTTTAGCGACACCTTCTTGAAAAAGTCGTAGCAGCCCAATAATGCTGCCGACATAAAAGCTAACAGAGCCCACATCATAGATAAATCTCTTTTGGATATTTCACCTCGGCAAGAAAGAGAGCCTCGGCAGCGGCCGAGTCGCCTGCCGCGCATCGTTCTTTCTGCTCAATCACCCGGCGGAAGCCGTCGAGCGTCATCTTTCCTCGACCTACCATAAGCAACGTACCGACAATAGCACGCACCATATTACGCAGAAAGCGGTCGGCCTCAATCTCGAAGACCCAATGATTCTCATCGAGTCTGCGCCACTGCGCCTGCGCTATGCGGCAGTTATTTGTCTTTACATCGGTGTGCAGTTTGCTGAAACTTGTAAAGTCGGTATATTCGGGAAGCAGTGCCGCCGCTCTGTTCATTGCCTCAAAATCGACACTGCTCGTAAGACGATAGGCGTAACGTCGTGCAAATGGAGACTTTGCAGTGGTTACATAGTAACAATAACGACGCGACACTGCATCGAAACGGGCATGAGCATCGTTCTTCACGCGAAGAATATCGGAGACAGCAATATCGGGTGGCAATATACGGTTGAGCTTATACTTCAGTTGCGTCGTGTCGGTGTCGGCAGGAAGGTCGACGTGAGCAACCATACTCGCGGCATTCACACCGGCATCGGTGCGTCCTGCCCCGACAACCGTTGTTTCGGTGCGCATCAGCGTCGTCAATGCCTCTTCGAGCATCTGCTGCACAGTGCGGGCATTGGGTTGCACCTGCCAACCGTGATAAGCTGCGCCATCGTAGGAAAATACTATAAAATAGCGCTGCATCATATCTCGTTTTTCAGGATAAATGTATGACAGGCTACTAATCCCGCTGTTTCGGTGCGCAGACGCGAATTTCCTAAGCTAACGGGACGATAACCACCCGACAGAGCCATCTGAACTTCTTCGGGACTGAAATCACCCTCGGGACCAATAAGGATTGTAGCATCGTTACCCACAGCGATAGTATCCTTGAGCAAAAGACGCTCGCTATCGTAACAATGGGCTATGAATTTGTCGCCACTGCGCTCGGCTGCAACGAATTTCTTTATGTCAACCATCTCATTCACCACCGTTTTAAAGGGCTTTAGCGACTGCTTCATAGCAGAGACAACTATGCGCTCCACGCGGTCGGTTTTAATAACCTTGCGTTCCGAGAAACGACACGAGAGGAAAGTTATCTCATCGACACCTATCTCCACTGCCTTCTCGACCATCCACTCTATGCGATCCATATTTTTTGTTGGAGCAATGGCTATATGCAGATGTCCCTGCCAGCCTTTAGAGCGGTTGATGGTCTCTTTAGCCTCGACATAGCAGTGCTTACCTGCTATGGAAGATATTACCGCCTTGTAGAAACAACCTTTACCATCTGTTATATCAAGTTCGCTGCCAACGCCTAAGCGCAATACACGCAGACAGTGTGCAGCCTCCTCCTCGGGTAGTTCCCAATTATTTGTAATATCGGGTGCATAGAATAGTGCCATAGTAGTTTTTTAAATATTGTCGTGTGGTTCGTCGGAGGAAAACTCCTCATTTGTACGTGAATCTATTTCCTCCTTTATTTTCATTGCAAGTTCATAATTCTCCTCTTTCACCGCCTTATCGAGCACAGTGCGCAGTGTATCGGTGTCGGCAACGCTGATGGGTACCGATATTGCACCGTTGAACACATCGTGCACTCCCACACGATTAAGCAGTTCCTCGTCGATATAAATAGGTGCTCCGGCACGAAGCGCAATAGCCACCGCATCCGAGGTACGGGAGTCTATTTGACAGATAGCATCGCCCTGTTGATAAAGCAGTTGCGAGTAGAAAGTGCCATCGCTTATTTTGCCAATTGTAGCACATTTCATTGTTGCCCCAAGAGCATTGGCAAGAGAACGGAAAAGGTCATGCGTGATAGGTCGCTTAGTCGCTATACCTTTTAGTGCAAAGGCTATAGCCTGTGCCTCATTAGCACCTATGGCAACCATAATTTTACGGTTGCCATCGCGCTCTTTAAGAATCATAACGTAGGCTCGGTCGTCCGAGGCCTTACATAGAATATCGGTAACGACAAGTTCTACCATCATTTAGAAGCTACAGTTTTTTTATCTTTGAAGAGCAGAGCAAACAGCACTCCAACCACACAAGCGTATGCAGCGAAAATGTACCAAGCAGTGCTCCAACCCTCAATAGATGTTGCAAAATGGTTGACAACCTCCTGCGCTGCTATTACACCAATAGAGGCTCCCAATCCGTTTGTCATAAGCATAAACAGTCCTTGAGCACTCGAACGCATATTCTCGGGGACCTCCTTATCGACGAACAGAGAGCCCGATATATTGAAAAAGTCGAATGCCACACCATATACTATCATCGAGAGGATGAACAGCCACACACCGCTGCCCGGGTTACCCAACCCAAAGAATGCAAAACGGAACATCCACGCGAACATTGCTATAAGCATCACGCGCTTTATTCCGAACCTGCCCAGGAAGAATGGAATAAGAAGGATACAGAGTGTTTCACTTATCTGCGAGAGGGAAATTATGATATTGGTGTGCTCAACAGCAAATGTCCCGGCATATTCGGGAATCTCGCTGAAACCGGCTATAAATCCATTGGCATAACCATTGGAAATCTGAAGCGCACCACCAAGCAGCATCGAGAAGATAAAGAAAATTGCCATTCTCTTTTGATTAAAGAGTTTAAAAGCATCTAATCCCAACGAAGACAACAACGACTGCTTACTGCCATTGCTCACAGGGCAAGCAGGCATTGAAAGCGAATAGAGAGCAAGGATAGCCCCCCACACCGCCGAAGTATAGAACTGATTACAATTATCCTGGAAGCCCAATAGGTCGACCATCCACATAGAGACTATGAATCCTATTGTTCCAAAGACACGAATAGGTGGAAAAGATTTTACCGTATCGAGTCCGTTACGTTCCAACGCTGTATAAGACACCGAGTTAGAGAGTGCCAATGTAGGCATATAGAACGACACAGCCACTGTGTATAACCAGAAAATATCATTAAATGAAACATCTGCACCCTTTGAGATTCCTGTGTAAGCAGCCAATGCCATAAATGCAGCCGACACAGCATGACAGAAGGCAAGCAATTTCTGTGCAGGTACCCAACGGTCGGCAATTATACCCATAATAGCCGGCATAAATATCGACACAATGCCCTGCACCGCATAGAACCAACCAATTTGTTCACCTAGACCAACACCGCCCAGATAGCGTCCCATTGATGTGAGGTAGGCTCCCCACACCGCGAACTGCAAGAAACTGAGCACCATTAAACGGATTTTAATTCCTGAATTATTCATATCTCTTCATTTTTTGTTCAACGGAATATTATATTTGTTATCACCTGTGCTTTGACGTGCTCGTTGAGTTTATGAACAAGGGTACGACGATTCATCATAAGTTCCTGACGCAGAACCGATGAGGTCAGAGTCACATAAAGAATCTGATTCCTTATGAACAGACTCTTTGTATAGCTCTGCACGCTACTACCCAACAGCTGTCCCCACGCCTGAATGAGACGATACTCATTCAGCGGAGTCTCAAGCCCCTCTTCGCGGCAGGTCTCGCGCACTATTTCGGATATTGACTTCAAGCTACCTCGTTTCATCGCTCCTTAACTATATTTATAGAACCCTTTGTTACCTCAAAAAGTTTATACTCACCCTCGATACACTCCAGAATAGAGTCGGTGTGTTCGCGGTTTACGTCGGTAATGAATATCTGACCAAAGCGGTCGCCCGAGACTAAAGCAACAATCTTCTCGACACGCTTTGAATCGAGTTTATCGAATATATCGTCGAGCAAGAGCAATGGTGTCTCACCACCCTTGCGACGCAGAAAATCGAATTGTGCAAGCTTCAGCGACACAAGATAACTCTTATTCTGTCCCTGAGAGCCCTCTTTTCGTATCGGATAGCCTCCCAGCTGCATAACAAGCTCGTCACGATGCAGTCCCTTTGTGGTGTGCCCCATTCTAAGGTCGTCGGCACGCGACTCCTTGAGCAGTTGCTGCAGACTCTTGTCGGCAAGATGCGAACGGTAACGCAGGCTCACCTCCTCGTCGTCTCCCGCAATATATGAGTAGAACTCTTTAAATATAGGTGTAAGCTCCTCGACAAAGTCGCAACGGCCACGATAAACAATATCTGCATCAGGTGCAATCATCTCATCGATGAGCGAAAGCATCTCGGCATCGGGTACACCTTCACCGCGTAACATTGCATTGCGCTGTTGCATAGCACGGTTGTATCGCATAAGCGCCAACAGATAATCGCGGTTATACTGCGATATTACAACATCCATAAAGCGGCGACGCTCCTCGCTTCCACCTGTGACAAGTTCGTTATCTGAGGGCGAAACAAGCACAAGAGGCACGGTGCCAATGTGGTCGGCAAGACGTTCATATACTTTTTTATCACGACGAAACTGTTTTTTCTCACCTTGCTTTATTCCGCACGATATTTCACACTGTATATCACTATCACTCACATAGTTACCTTTAATCATAAAAAAAGGTTCCCCGTGACGTATATTGGAATTATCGGTAGCGCCTAAAGCACTCTTACAGAACGAGAGATAATAGACCGCATCCAACAGATTGGTCTTTCCCATTCCGTTACTTCCGATAAGGCAATTTATCTTGGACGAGAAAGACAATTCAACCTCGGAAAGGTTTCTGTAATTTATTACCGATATATTATCTATAAACATATGTGTGCTATTTGAACAGAAAACTGTTTAAATCTCTAAAAAATAATTTTCTTGATTAGAAGCCGTATATTTCGCGATAACAATTTAAACAGTTTCTAAAGTAGCGCGAAGATACTATTTTTTAATAGCTTTTTGGCACATCGAGCAGGATTATTTACCTATACATACAAAAAAAGCAGCTATAATTTTCAGACTACAAAGATTTTGATTACTTTTGCGGTTGATTTTGCAAAAAGTGCGCTAAAATCATCTATAAGGAAATAATAAATAAAAAATAAAAAAATGAGCACAAAACAGACAGAGCAGGCACCTGTAGCAATGGACGAGGTGCTAAGCAAATCAGAGGCATTTGTAAACAAATACAAATTTGCCATCATTGGCGCAGTTGTTGCCATCTTCATCTTCATTGGAGGTATCACCCTTTACAACCAATATGTTGTAGAGCCCGCTGAGAAAGAGGCTGCCGAGGCACTCTACCCCGCACAGACACTTTTCAACGAGAGTAAATATCAAGAGGCAATCGATGGCGACGGTGCAAACCTTGGTCTCATCGCTATTGCCGAGGAGTACAGCAGCACCAAGAGCGGTAACCTTGCAAATGCATATGCAGGCATCGCACTTGCACAGCTTGGCAAATACGAGGAGGCAATCAGCTACCTCAAGAAATTCGACGGTGACGACCAGATGGTTGCTCCCGCAGCTAAGGGTGCTTTGGGTAACTGCTATGCACAGGTTGGCGAGAACAGCAAAGCTATCGACTGTTTCCTCGATGCAGCCAAAAGCGCAGACAACAACATCATCAGCCCCTACTACCTGCTTCAGGCCGGTATAATGTACGAGCAGACAGGTGCCCCCAACAAGGCTCTTGACGTTTACGAGCAGATTAAGAGCAAGTACCCCACCTCATTGCAGGCAATGGATATTGAGAAATACATCAACCGCGTAAACTAATATCGTACAGAGTTATAAAAAACAGAAAGGGGGAGGATAGTATTTATCTTTGAGTTTACACCCCTTCTTTTAATACAAGAGGATGACCTAAGAATGATACAAGGTCATCCTCTTTGTTATGAGGCATATTGCACTCAACAGGGCATTACGATATTAC
>JAGCKB010000030.1 GCA_017647725.1 Bacteroidaceae bacterium | reverse complement strand
CTTAATCCAAAAAACATCTACCATTTTACTAATTTTCCTATGGCGCACCAATGAACAAAAGTATGATTTTATGAAAAGGTGGGATTGATTTGGTATCTTTGAGGTAAACCTCGAAAATAGACTGCACTCGCTTTGAAAAATATTAAAGCAAGCTTTATATTTCTCGCTCGTTTGTTAGTATCTTTGTTGTAAAATTGGAAATATCAGCTTCGTCAATAGCACTTTTGGGGATTATTCTATTTTTATCGGACAGTAATATAAAAAAAGTATAGGATGACCCAAAAGTAATAAATGGGTCATCCTATTTGTTATATGGTTGAATATCCTCGTTTAGAGTACGTGTATCGCGACAAACGTTCATCTATCGAGGGGAGCGTTTTTTCAATGCTTGTCCGAGAAATCCTTTATTCGTCCCTCCTCGTTCATACGGCAGATGAGCAGTTCCCCATCTTGCTCGGCAACTATACAATCGTTCATTCCTATTATTACCACACGCTTCTCCTGCATAGTGTGCACAATACAATTATGCGACTCACACAACTCTACATTCTTTGATATTATCGCATTGCCGTTGAGGTCGTGCGAGAGGCGCTCATAGAGCGAACCCCACGTTCCCATATCGCTCCATCCAAAGGCGGCTGGAAAGACAAAAATTTCCTCGGCACGCTCCAAAATGGCATAATCGACCGAAATATTTCGACAGTCCGGGAATTTCTCATTTACCACCTCCTGCTCTTTGTCGGTATAAAAAACAGGCAACATCGACTCAAAGATAGAAGCTATTGGTGACTGATACACACGAAAAGCGTTCACGATGGTCTGCACACTCCAGATGAAAATACCCGAATTCCAATAGAAGTTATTTTTGGAAATATATTGTTTGGCAGTATCGAGGTCGGGTTTCTCCTTGAATGAGTCGACGCGATAGACCTCTTTGTTAGATAGAGTGGATGTATTCAAAGCAGCCTCAATATATCCGTATCCCGTCTCGGGGCGCGTCGGTTTCATTCCCAGGGTCATAATCGCATCCGACTCCGAAGCAAATTTCAGTGAAGATTTTATTACCCTCTGAAACTCTGCCACGTCGGTGACAAAATGGTCACTTGGGGTAACTACCATATTTGCTTTTGGGTCTCTCTTCTTTATCTTCCAGGCAGCATAAGCAATACAAGGCGCAGTATTGCGGCGACAAGGCTCAAGCAGTATATTATCATCGGGAATCATTGGCAACTGCTCCTTTACAACAGCTGCATAGTTTACCGATGTAACCACCCACACATTTTCTATTGGGCAGATGTCGCCGAAACGCTCTACTGTAAGCTGAAGCAATGTCTTTCCACAGCCAAGAACATCTATAAACTGTTTGGGACGCTCGGCGGTACTTATGGGCCAAAAGCGGCTTCCAATGCCACCTGCCATAATAACAATATGATTAGAATTAGCCATTTCTATTTTTTATAGCAAATTGTTATAATACCAATAATACTGCACATAGGCCACTTCAAAACTGACTCTGAGATTTCGTGGCGAGTGCAGACAATATTCGCAAATATATAGCAAAAAAACAGAATAAAAAAACTTTTTCGCTTTATACATCAATCATAAGCAATAAGTTTTCTCATTCAGTATGATTTATTAAGAACTTATTACCTATATATCTAATTGTTCTATTTTTACTATTTTGTTCTATTATTTATTTTTTTTAAACAAATAGATGGTTTTTTATAAAAAAACACCTATTTTTGCATTTATGGAGTTGTTTAAATAGACATCATCAGATACATATAATACAATATATAGTATTTTTATATGGTGAGTTTATTTTAAGAAGTTTTTAAAATTTCTAAGCGAAATGGAGTCAGAGATAACAAAGGAACAGGATTACGAGTGGTTTGTGCTTCGTGTCACCTACCAGCGCGAGCTAATGGCAAAGGAGCAGTTCGACTCACTCGGCATTCACAGCTTTGTACCAATGAAGACAGTTCGCAAGCTCGACAAGAACGGCAAATATGTAAAGAAGAGAGTATCGGCATTGCATAATTATATCTTTGTTAATAGTACAAGGAAGATATTAGACGAAATAAAACTCACTAAAATCCCCTGGCTAAGATATGTTATGAGCATAAACAGCAACAGTGCAAAACAGGTATTGACCGTACCTAAAAAACAGATGCTCGATTTTATAGCAGTAGCAGGCAGCGACGACGACAGGATTGAATTTATAAGCGAAGAGCAGTTGCACCTTACACAAGGCGACCGCGTACGCATCCTCAGCGGCCCATTTGAGGGTATTGAAGGAATTTTTATGAAATTAAACAATAAAAGAGGTCGTTGTGTCGTTATCAAGATAGAGGGTGTAACAGCTGTAGCCACAGCATCGATACCGGCTATTCTTGTCGAAAAAATTTAGAAACGGCTTCATTAATACATAAGAGCTAATTTAGTTTAGATACCCAAAGAGAGAAATAACATAAATAATAACAAATAAAATAGTTAAACAAATGTCAGGAACAGTGTCAATACTATATCATCTTGTTATTCCTTTTTTAGTGGCTTTCTTTGCAACATTGTGGATACACCCCAAAGTTCTGAAGATTGCCATAATGAAGAACCTCGTCGACAACCCCGACGCCCGTAAATTACAGCGTCGCCCCACCCCTGTTATGGGCGGTTTAGCTGTATTTTTTGGCATAGTTATTGGAATGTGCAGTTCGCAGTTGATTAGCTCGAACTATATGTTCATATACCTTGCCGTAATGAGTATAATGCTATATATAGGTACCATTGACGATATTTTGGACCTATCTCCAAAGTTGAGATTTCTCATTGAAATCACTGTCATAGTACTATTGATGAAGGTAACCCATCACTCGATAAATAACTTTTTCGGTCTTTGGGGCATTCAAGCAATACCAATATGGTGTGCAGCGCCACTGACTGTTGTAGCCGCTGTCGGTATAATAAATGCCATAAATCTTATCGATGGAGTAAATGGTCTTTCAACAGGTTTCTGCATAATGTCCTGCTCACTGTTTGCCATTTTGTTTGTCCTCTCGAACAACATCCCAATGGCTATAATCGCAATGTCGGCAGCAGGTGCTATAATACCCTTCTTCCTGCATAATGTTTTCGGCAGTAACACGCGTATGTTTATTGGAGACGGCGGTGCACTTGTTATGGGAGTAATAATGTCGATATTCATTATCAATATATTATGTTCCGATTCTCTTAGCAGCGAACTATCAAGAAAGAACATAGGTCTTATTCCCTTCTGTTTGGCTGTATTATCGGTTCCGGTGTTCGATACTTTGCGCGTTATGTCAATGCGCATAATACGTGGCACATCACCGTTCAACGCCGACAAAACACACCTGCACCATCTTTTCATAGACCTGGGTTTCTCGCACATAGGTACAACATTCTCGATACTCAGCCTCAACACCCTCGTAGTTCTTGCTTGGTTGATTTCGTTCTTATTGGGTGCCTCTGTTGATATACAGTTGTACGTAGTGCTCTTCTTCAGCATACTCATTACATTTGTATTCTACCGTTTTACCCGCCAGCAGATTAGGAAAAATACAAAGGTGTATCGTATGTTAAATAAAATTAGTCAATACTCACATATAGAAAGAAAAAATTTCTGGAAGAAATTAGAGACTATAATCGACCGTTTTTAATCCTTACGAAATAAATAATAATATGACGTGCTAAAATCATTTAGCACGTCATATTATTATTACACAGTCCCCGATTATCAGTAGCTGAAATACACTCTCTGAACCCCTATAAGTTTGTCGTATCGAGAACCGAAAGCACGATGATAGACCAAAATAAGATACTCATTCTCGGTATTAAAGAAATCGCCTTCAGCAACAGCTGTGAGAGCACACTTGGCGCCCGTTGGCAGCCACACATATTGATAATTATGCACACCGAATTTCATTAGTTGGGTTGTGACGTAAGCCCCTTCGTTACTATCGTAGAGCAGCTTGTTAGAATCGCTGAAACGATTACCCCAATAATCACCCAAAAGGTAATAGTTGCCACCCGTACGGTAAGGAGTATTCAATCTAAAATGCACAAGAGAATAATCGGCCTCCATAGCACTACCGTACCCTTCGAGTGTGTTTACATAGAAACGACCATTTTCATCACGCACATTGGAGTAGCTTCTCGAAGGAGAATCGGCATAAAGCTGTACGTGATGATATGGTTCACTATACACAATGCTTTCGACATTCATACCGGGCGAATGAGGGTCAGTAACCTCGAAACGACGAAACTCATTTCCGGCTTCAAAAATGAGTTCGCGATTATGCACATACTCAAGTTGTCCCGAGGTAATATATGTAGGCTTAATTCCATCAATAAAGTTATCGAGACGGCGATTTTGGAATACCCTCACTTTCGTCTCAGTCGCAGGCGAAGATATATCATAGCCGGCATAGTTTACCTTAAAACTAACTTGCTGATGAGTTGCATTGCGGTCAATCTCGGTATCGCTGCTCACCTGCGCCTCTATTCCCACACGAGGCTCGACCACCAGAAAGCCAAAGAGAGCTATAGGGGTATCATCATCGGCCTCATCATCATAAACCTCGACCTTATAGTTTCCCGACACTTTAAGCGACACATCATCATTGGGCAGATAAAATTGATAATGCGAATATAACTGCGTTGTATTTTCCGACGTCTGCCAATCCTCTATTGGTTGATCATTAAATCCTTCGAGATAGTCAATCGGGAATAGTTCCGACTGCGACCAATCGGCATTGCAATGGACAACGCGGTAGGTATAACGATGATAGGTGTGCGACATCTCATCGAACGAAAAACAGATGTCATCGTCGCTGCCAAGAGTAAGCACAGGCACAGCATCCCATTGGTCGTTCAGTTGCATCTGCAAAGCACGAATATTCATAGAACGCGACTCGGTAAACTGAGCGAATAACGACAAAGGGAGAAAATATATCAAAAAGAAAAAAATCCTACGCATAAAATATTTTATTCATAACGTGGCTAAGATAAGGAAATAAAACGAAAAAGTGTGTATATTTACAAAATATAACCAATACCGCAATGAAAAGGACCTGTCAGATTATAGCGATAATATCATTTCTTTTTTGCAGCGTCACCGCTGCTGCACAGCAATATGTTTACACGCCAGGCGATAGCATAAGAGTAGAAAAAGCATTGGAGCACTGTATTAAGTGCGACAAGCTGGATTGCGTAACAGAGAGCACACTGCTGTTTTTAGGGCTTCCTTATGTTGCATCCACCCTCGACAGTTGCAATAGCGAAAGAATTGTCATAAACACAAGAGAATATGACTGCACAACATTCATAGAGACCGTTTCGGCCATTGCAATAACCGCAAAGAGAGGCGGCAGGAGTTTCAGCGATTTCTGCCATACACTACAGAGCCTGCGCTATCGCAACGGTATATGCAACGGATACTCCAGCCGCTTACACTATATATCGCAGTGGATAACCGACAGCAAAAAGCAAGGTATCATAGAGGAGGTTACGGGTGACTCACACACCGCCACACAAAGGTTGAATCTGAACTTTATGAGCACCCATCCTGCGAGCTACAAACAATTAAAAGAAAACTCCAATCTTGTTGCCGAAATTGAGAAATTCGAGCAGCCTTTCAGAGGTATCGATGTAAAATACATACCTAAAAGCGCACTTAATGGCAGCCCCACCCTGCTGGACATAGAGAACGGCGATATTCTTGCATTAGTAACCTCGATTAAAGGTTTAGATGTAACGCACGTAGGCTTTGCCCATTGGATTGACAGCAAGCTGCATCTTATACACGCATCAAGCGGTAAGGGCGCGACTATTATCGACGAGCAGACGCTCTACGATTATATGCGCACAAAAAAGAGCTGCTTAGGAGTAAGGGTGTTCAGAATTATAAAAGGTCAGAAATAAAATTTACCCGTCTTTTTATATACCTGCCAGCGCATCTTCAGCTTACGTACAATGTTTAGCGGTTTCTTCTTCATACCATCCTTGTGGTTGGCAATGAAATCGTCTACTGCATCGATCACACGAGCCGAGTTTTGTCCATCGCGATGCCCCTCGTGATGCGATGTATAGGCATATATATTATCCATCAACTCCTTGGGACGAGTAAGCGCTTTTTCAATGGCAGGAGCAACCTCTTCGACACTCTGCACATCGAGCAAGTAATTCCCGGGATTGGTATTGCGATATGTCACCACCGGCTTATCCATAAGCATAAATTCAACAATAATAGATGACGTATCACACAAAAGCACATCTGCTTTTCTATAGGTGTCAGCACCATCTATATCGCGAAAAATCTGCACGTTCTTATATTTTTGAGCCATTGCCATATAGTCGGATATAAGCTGAGGATCATCCAATTTCGGGTGAAATGTAATAATCCAATCCCACTCCTTTGTAGCAGCTAATTTTTCTATCTGTGGCAACAGTATTGCAGCCGACGAAATACCCTTTGTAAAGGTTGTCCCATAGAGAATTGTCGGACGACTGCTACGCACAACAGGTTGAGCTGTCTCGCAATAGAAATCATCCACCTTACACCATCCGGTCTCATAGACCTTAAAAAAACGGTGTTTAGCCTCAAGTTCCTTAAACTTTAATGTACTGCTCTTACCCTGAGTGCAATAGATATCAAACCAACCTCGGATAGAGAAATGGTCATCGTGTTTCTGCATACGTTTATTTATTGGATAGCCATGAAATACAGCCACCTTTACCCCCGGGAAAAAGTCATAAATATAGTTTCCTGCTGCAAAAACCGCTATGGGTGAATATTCCAATACCTCTTCTATTGTCTTTAGGCGTTTCTCATTTTCGGCAAGTTTATCGGGGCAACTATCCTCGAGAAACCAGGCGACATCATCG
>JAGCKB010000295.1 GCA_017647725.1 Bacteroidaceae bacterium | reverse complement strand
TACGTGTGGCTTATGCACAGCATAAACCGTTGCAAGAGGTGAAAAAGGTCTACCGCGAGATTGGCTTTACTGCTTAGAAACTCGTATTGTTATTGCGTGTTAAAACAAATTCGCTATATTTGCAATTTACAGCAAATATGGCGAATTTGTTTTGTGTAATATGTAATAATATAAGAAGCTGTTTAAATTTATATCGTCAAGTTTTTATAGAGCAAAAATTGTATGTGTATTTATATTTTAAGGGGGCATAGCTGGCTATGTAACCGCAAAATGAGACAAACAGGCATTTTTGAATATAAAAAACGACGAAACCGTCAGCTTCTATATGAATATTTTTTTAGAAATTTAAACAGCTTCTAACTATGAAAAAGAGCTTTTTATCACTTCTTTTGCCTCTTTCGTTACTGCTTTTTAACGGCTGTAGCACTGCCGATGGCGGTTTCGAGGGTAGCGAGGTGTTTGTGAAAGATTATGAGCAACGCACTGCGCTGTTCGGCGGTACAGATTATCTGAAGGTTCTCGATGGAGAGCTTGATGCCGATAGGCGTCAGGCACTGCAGTTCCTCTATGCTTATATGCCGCTTCCCGATGTCGTCGACTATTCGGGTGATTTTTACCTTATGAACGTCGATTATGCGCTCAAGGCTCGTGCCGAGATGCCCTGGGGAGCGGTTGTCCCCGATCGCGAGTTTCTGCATTTTGTTCTTCCGGTGCGTGTGAATAATGAGAATATGGACGAGAGCCGCAAGGTCTTTTACGAGGAACTGAAAGAGCGCGTTAAAGGTCTCTCGATGTACGATGCTGTGCTCGAGGTTAACCATTGGTGCCACGAGAAGGTTACTTACACCCCCTCTGATATCCGCACAAGCTCGCCTTTGGCAACGGTGCGCACAGCGTTCGGACGTTGCGGCGAGGAGTCAACCTTTACTGTGTCGGCACTGCGAGCTGTGGGTATTCCTGCCCGTCAGGTATATACCCCACGTTGGGCGCACACCGACAGTAATCACGCTTGGGTCGAGGCTTGGATTGATGGAAAATGGTACTTCTTCGGTGCCTGTGAGCCCGAGCCTGTGCTTAACCTCGGATGGTTCAACGCACCTGCATCGCGCGGTATGTTGATGCACACAAAGGCTTTCGGTTTTTACAATGGTCCCGAGGAGGTGATAGACCGCACCGCTTGTTACACCGAGATTAATGTAACATCCAACTATGCACCCGTTGCAACAACCACTCTTCAGGTGGTCGACGAGGGTGGTGCTCCCGCTAAGGCTACCGTTGAGTTCAAGATATATAATTACTCTCAGTTCTACACCGCTGTGACAAAAGAGAGCGACGACAACGGTAGTGTGTCGCTCACTACTGGTCACGGCGATATGATTGCCTGGGCATCAAAGGATGGAAAGTTCGGCTATGTTAAGTTCACCGCAGGCAAGGATAACAACATAAAGATAGTACTCGACAAGGCGGCAGGTCACAAGGCAACGGAGCAGATGGATATTATCCCCCCTGTAGAGCGTAATACCGTTCCGGAACTCACTCCCGAGCAGGTGTCGCAAAATGCAGCTCGCTTTGCCTACGAAGACTCTATTCGCAATGCGTATGTTGCTACATTCCCCACTGCCGAGGATGCTGCGAAGTTGGCTGACGAAATAGAACACGGTGCCGAATATATTATTCCTCTTATTGCAGAGTCTCGTGGAAACTATGCTGCAATAACATCGTTCCTAAGGAGTACCGATAAGGGCAATGTTGATAGAGCGGTAGGCCTTTTGTGTGCAATATCACAGAAAGACCGTCGCGACATCTCTTTAGAGGTGCTTAACGACCACTTTAAGAATACGCCCGATTGTGACGCAGAAGGTGTGAACGAGCAGCGTATGTATGAGATGTATGTGCTTAACCCCCGTGTGAGCAACGAGATGCTCACTCCATATAAGGGCTTCTTTGCAAATGTCATTTCGCAGAAGGATGCTCAGAACTATAAGAATAATCCCGAACTGTGGGCCGATTGGTGTCGCAACAATATAACCGTGGAGGAGTCTTGGAATCCTATTCAACTGTGTATGTCGCCAAAAAGTGTGTGGGAGTATCGCACAGCCGATGCTCACTCACGCGATATTTTCTTTGTATCAGCGGCACGTAGTATGGGCATTGCAGCACGAATAGATGCTGTGACGGGCAAGACACAATATTTTAAAGATGGAAAATGGTGTGACGTCAATTTCTCGGCCGATGCAGCGAATATTTCGCACGCAACAGGTCGGCTTGTAGTAGATTATACTCCCAACGAATTTAACGACGACCCACGTTACTCTGCACACTTTACTATCTCAAAAATTGTCGATGGCAAATTGCAGATTCAGAGTTATCCTTTCAATGCGGGATTGCGCTCTGTTGTTGGCAGCGGATTGACAATGGATTCCGGCGACTATCTTGTTATAACCGGTACCCGTATGGCAAACGGTGGTGTCCTTGCCAACCTCGACTTTGTTCAGGTACCTGCAGGTGGCACTGCAAAGATGCAGATGTCTATGCGCGAGAGCAAGGACGAACTGCAGGTGATAGGTAATTTCAACAGCGAGAATCTCTATTATGACATTGCTACCGAGCAGAGCCGCTCGATACTCTCATCTACAGGTCGCGGATACTATATCATTGCGCTTATCGACCCTAACAGCGAGCCTACCAACCACTTCCTGCGCGACGTAATGCCCTACAAAGAGCAGTTCGAGAAGTGGGGCCAGAAGATGGTTCTCTTGTTCAAGGACAAGTCGGCAGCCTCTCGCTTCAAGGCCGATGATTTCCCCTCACTCCCCTCGACGGTTGTTTGGGGTACCGACATCGACGATAAGATAAGCGGTGAGATTATCACCAATATGAAGCTGAAAAGTCCC
>JAGCKB010000294.1 GCA_017647725.1 Bacteroidaceae bacterium | reverse complement strand
TAAGAGTACTTTAGCTTTGTGAAGTCGGCATAGAAACCATTCTCGTTAAGGTAGTTTACCTCATACTCGCGTGTCAGTGCCATATCGCGTGTAAGGGTGATAATCTCTACACCGGGGGCAAGCACAAGGAAGGTCATATCGAAACGAATCTGGTCGTTACCGGCTCCTGTCGAGCCGTGTGCAATAGCCGATGCTCCAATCTCATTTGCGTAGCGTGCTATTGCCAATGCCTGAAAAATTCTCTCCGAAGATACCGAGATGGGGTAGGTGCCGTTGCGCAGCACGTTACCATATATCATATATCTAAGACTCTTCTCGTAGTACTCGCGGGTAACGTCGAGTGTGACATATTTTGTTGCACCCAGTTTATAGGCGTTCTCTTCGTTCTGTTTAAGTTGCTCGGGGCTGAAACCTCCTGTGTTGGCGCAGGCGGCGTATACCTCGTAACCTTTCTCTTTTGCCAGATACATTACGGTGAATGAAGTATCCAGTCCTCCGCTGAATGCGACAACTACTTTTTTCTTGCTCATAGTTATATTGTTCTTATATTTTATTTATCGTTTTTATGTTTTGCAGGGTCGTAGAGCATTGCTGTGCAGATGCAGTATCGACGGTCGGTGCGCATAAGTACATCGTGGTTTACGCATCCCTGACATCCTTTCCAAAATGCTTCGTCGTCGGTGAGCTCCGAGAAGGGTACGGGTACGTATCCAAGCTCGGTGTTAATCTTCATTACTGCGCCGCCGCTTGTGAGACCAAAGAGCTTTGCGTCGGGCCATTTCTGACGCGATAGTTCAAATGCTTTCTTCTTAATGCGTCGGGCAAGACCGTGACGGCGGAAACGGTCGCTTACAATAAGTCCCGAGTTGGCAACATACTGCTTGTTGCCCCAGCTCTCGATGTAGCAGAAGCCTGCAAATTGCTCCTCGCATAGGGCAATTACAGCTTTACCCTCGCGCATCTTCTGTGTAAGATACTCGTGTGTTCTTTTGGCTATACCTGTGCCGCGTACCTTTGCGGCGTCACTTATTGTCTGAAGAATCTCATCAACATATTTCTCGTGTGAGGCATCGGCTATTATAACCTTTATGCCATCGTTAATCTCTTGTTCCATTTTTCCCCTTTTTAAATATTAGGTATAATTGTTCTAAGCGCCTTAAGAACAGCGCCTTTAGTCGTGTGCTCGGCAAGCACCATCATCACAGTATCGTCGCCGGCTATTGTGCCCAAAATCTCGGGAAAATCGTAGCCGTCGATGTGGTAGGCCAATGTGCTTGCATAGCTGGGCTTTGTGTGAATAACAGCCATATTGCCCGAAAATTTTATCGAAATATATCCGCTTACCTCCTGTGGTGTTGTGAGTGGACGCATCTCGCTATCTCCTCCCTCGTGTCGGTATTGGTGCGGACGTGTGAGTACGTATCTGTATTTACCTTGTGCACCTACGGTCTTTACCACGCGCAACTGATGCAGGTCGCGTGACAGTGTCGCTTGTGTAAGAGTAAAACCCTCTTTCGAGAGTTCGGATAAAAGTTCCTCTTGACTGCCAATCTCCTGTGTCGATAGTATAAGGCGTATGGCGTCGAGGCGCGAGTTTTTAACTTTCATATTCTATCTTTTCCTTTCTTTTGCTAAACGGCTGCAAAAATATATATTTAGATAGAATTTTCACAATAAAAATACAATAAAATACGAAAAATGTATCGAATATTTATAAAATATGCAACAATCCGTAAGATTGTTGCATATTTCCTGTTGTATCGAGATTTCTGTCAAATATTTTCTGCAAGCAGGGGCTTTAGTCAAGTTCCTGGTCGGCCTCGTAACCGGCAAGCTCTCTAATCTTGTTCTTTAGCATTGCAAACTGCTTGAAGAGGTCGTGCACAGGCTTTTCGCCATCCTTGTGCATAGGCGCCTTGCAGTAGAACGACATAAACTCCTGTATGCCTGTTAGGTTGGCGCGCAGTGCAATGTCGCTGAACAGGATAAGGTCGAGTACAATTGGAGCAGCCAAGATTGAGTCGCGGCACAAGAAGTTAACCTTTATAGTCATAGGATAGCCCATCCAGCCGAATATGTCGATGTTATCCCAGCTCTCTTTTTCGTCGCCACGTGGGGGGTAATAGTTGATACGTACCTTGTGGTATACATCCGAGTAGAGCTCGGGGTAGATGTCGCTGTCGAGGATATTCTCCAAAGCCGATGTCTTGCTGCGGCGCTTTGTCTCGAAATTCTCGGGGGCATCAAGCACTACACCGTCGCGGTTACCAAGAATGTTTGTCGAGAACCATCCGGTTACACCCAACTGGCGTGTGAAGAATGCGGGGGCAAGCACTGTCTTCATCATTGTCTGTCCGCTCTTGAAGTCTTTTCCGGTGATGGGTACACGCATCTCCTCGGCAAGCTCCCACATTGCGGGAATGTCTACGCACAGGTTGGGGGCGCCCATAACAAAAGGACAACCCTCGCGCATTGCTGCGTAGGCATAGCACATACTTGGTGCAACGTGCTCTACATCATTTGCTTTCATTGCTGCCTCAAATGCAGCAAGGCTGCCGTGAATGTTCTCGTCGCGAGGAATATATTTCTCGGTGCTTGCTATCCATATTACAACGACGCGGTCGCAGCCGTTCTCGGCCTTGAAACTGCGAATATCTTCGCGCAGTTGCTCGGTGAGTTCCCAACGCGAGCCGGCACCCTTTACATTGGGACCGTCGATATTCGTTGCATAGCTCTTGTCGAACAGAGCCTTGTATGGACGTATAGCCTGTAACTCCTCCTTAACGGGGTCAATATCGCTCTGTTTAAGTACATTTGCCTTGATGGCAGCCTCGTAAGCGTTGTCTTCGTATATATCCCAAGCGCCAAATACTATGCTGTCGAGCTTTGCAATTGGCAGTATATGTTTAACCTCTTTATATATCTTTTCCTCGCCTTTTCCCAGACGCATAATACCGTCGCAGGCAAATGAACCGATTGGTTTCGAGAGGCCTTTACGCGACATTAGTACACCGGTAATTGTGGTTGTGGTTACTGCACCGAGTCCAACACACATTACTCCTAATTTACCGTTGGTTGGTTTTACCATGCACTCTTTCATATTTATTTTTTTTAAAATTGGAACAAAGTAACAATTTTTTATCCAATTAACCTATTTACTACATTTTTAGTTTGCTTTTTTTCTGTTTTTTTTGCTTATGCAAGCTCAAAAAGTCCCTCTTTGAGAATCTCACAGGCTGTGGGGTGGGGGAATACTGTGCGACGCAGGTCGTCAATTGTGAGTCTGTTTGTTATGGCCATACAGGCTGCGCATATAAACTCGCTCGATGTATTTCCCAATAGGTGCACACCTAATACTCGGTTTTCGGTGTCGGTGAGAATTTTGCAAAGGCCTGTCTGTCCTTCGTTCTCGGCAACGAAACGTCCTGCGTATGTCATTGGCAGTTTGCTCATACGGTACTCTATGCTCTGTGCCTGTGCCTGCTCCTCGGTAAGTCCCACGCTGCTTACCTCGGGATTGGTGTATACGATGCCGGGGATAGCATTATACTCCATTATATCCTCGTTGCCAAGCATATTGTTCACTGCAACCTCGCCCTCGCGGCTTGCAGTGTGTGCCAATAATGAAAATCCTGTTACGTCGCCTGCTGCATATACGTTGGGCATCGATGTCTGCATTTTTTCGTTCACCTTTATTCCGCGTTCAACGGCTACGGGGATATTCTCAAGACCGAAGCCTGAGAGTACTGGGCGACGACCAACGCTCATAAGTATCTTGTCGCCCTCGATGCTGTGGCTTTCGCCCTCGCTGTCGGTGTAGTGTACGGTGTGTCCTTCAATGGCTGTTACCTTGCAGCTGAGCTGGAATTTTACACCTTTCTTGGCATATATGCCGCGAAGCATTTCACTAATCTCCTTGTCGAGTCCTCCCAAAATCTCGGGGAGCATCTCAATCACTGTTACAGGAATACCCAAACTGTTGTAGAAACTTGCAAACTCCATTCCGATTACTCCGCCGCCTATGATTACCATGCTCTCGGGCGCGGTTGTAAGTGCAAGTATCTCACGGTTTGTGAGTATGGCATCGTTATCCTGCACACCGGGGATGGGTGGCACAAAAGCTTCGCTTCCGGTGCAGATGAGCAGCTTTGCCGCCTCGTATCTCTCTTCACCGCATTTGATGGCAATGGAGTTTTCGTTGCCGCCCTCTATGTAAGCGTCTCCGCGAACAACCTCTACATTATGATGCTCCATCTTCATCTTTATTCCGGCAACAAGCTTGCGCACTACTTTTGTTTTGCGGTCGGCAATCTTTTTGTAGTCGTATGCAACGCCCTCGGCTGTTATGCCATATTTTTTGCCGCCTTGTGCGTGGTCGTACATCTTTGCACTATAAAGGAGTGTCTTTGTGGGTATGCAGCCCTCGTTAAGGCATACACCGCCCAGCTCTCTCTTCTCGAAAAGAACAACTTTCATTCCTCGTGCGCCGGCATTCTCGGCAGCTACATATCCGGCGGGGCCTCCACCAATTATCGCTAAGTCGTACATAACTCTCTTTTTAATATTGTTTTAATGTAAAAAGGAACTATTTCTACTGCAAGAGCAGAAATAGCCCCATCTGTTTTTTCTTTTAATATTACTCCTCGCCCAGTGTCTTGGCAATTACTGCGCGTGTCTCGCTCATAAGGTAATCTACATTCTCGCTATCGCGTCCCTTGCACTCGATGGGAGCGTGGAATGTAACTGTTACCGGCGACCAATGTGCGCAGAAACAACCCTTAGGCAGAATGTCGTATGCTCCTTGTATTGCAATGGGGATAATGGGCTTCTGAGACATATTGGCAACAACAAAAGCACCTTTCTTGAAACGTCCCAATTTGCCGTCGTCGCTGCGTGTTCCCTCGGCAAAGATTGTCATCGATTTTCCACTCTTAAGAATGTTAAGTGATTTACGCAGAATATCTTTCTGTGGGGTGGTGCGGTCGACATATACGTGGTCGGTCGATTCGCAGGCGATACCCAGCAAAGGAACTTTGCGAAGCTGCTTTTTCATCATCCATTTGAAGTTCTTCATTATGTAACCATAGAGAATGAAAATATCGAACATTCCCTGATGGTTGGAAACAAAAATGTAGTTCTGGTCATCCTTAACATACTCCTTGCGACCTACCAATTTAATAGGGATAAGGAATACAATACACATCAGTCGACACCATACGATGGCAGGATAGTAGTCGGCATTCTTGATTTTCAGAATACCACCGAATAACCAGATGATGAGCGATGCTAACATAGTAAGGAAAATGCCGGCCCAAATGGCAAATACAAATTGGTACAGGACGTACAGGGGATGAAGAAGCTTTCTCATTGTATCGTATCTTTTAAATGTTTGCTAAAATCCAAGATGTCTGTGAATATTCAGTTATTTGCTGTTTACGGCAAATATAGCGCTTTTTTTTAATTCTGCCGATAATGCTATCAAATGTTTTTAACAAGATACTTGCTAAGGATACTTTTTTCTATACCTCGGCGCTGTGCATAGTCGCTGAACTGCTCTTCGCATATCTCTCCTACGGCAAAATATCGTGCAGCAGGATGTGCAATCATAATACCGCATACCGATGCGTGTGGTCTCATAGCTCCGCTTTCGGTGAGGCTTATTCCTGCATCATTCAGGTTCAGTAGTTTGTCTATTATGAATATTATTGATTGGTCGGGTAGTGAGGGGTAGCCGACGGCAGGACGTATCCCCTGATACTGTTCGCGGTTAAGCTCTTCTATTGTCAACTGTTCGTTTGGGGCATATCCCCACAGTGAGGGGTTGGTGCGTACGTGCAGGTGAAGAAGCGTGGCTGCTGCCTCGGCCAGACGGTCGGCTATGGTCTGTATAAGTAAATTGTGGTATGGATCGTTTGCGTCTCGCGACTCCTCGAAACTGTTTTCTATAGATGTCGCAAAGAACCCTATTCTGTCGCTGTAGGGCGATACAAAATCGCTTAGACACAGGTTGGGACCGCTGTTGTTATGTTGCTGTCTTAGGAGTGGAAGAGTGGTGCCGTCGATAATCAAATTGTCGCCTTCGCTGCGTGCATCGCATAGCCCGAAAAGAGCATTTACGCGGCAGCTGCTTTTTGTGATAACGTCAATGGCGTCTCTCTGTAACTCAAGTGCCGCCTCGCTGTTGCTGTTGCGATGGCTTATGCTCCAAGCATGAAAAAAGTAGCTCCAATCGATATACGGAAGGAGTTCTTTTGCTGTGTATGAGAATTGGTGTCTGTTCATCGTACAAAGCGCAACGCCTTTCCACGTATATTGTCGTCGAATGTGCCATCTTTATATACGCATTGGCCGTTTACCCATGTCTGACGCACACTCCAATCGAACGTGGTTCCCTCAAATGGGCTCCATCCGCAGTTGCTTAAAATATCCTCCTTGGTAATTGTCTTTTTCCCATTGGGGTCGACCAATACAAAGTCGGCAATATATCCCTTGCGTATGAATCCTCGGTTGTATATGCCGAATATCTTTGCAGGGTTATGGCACATCTTTTCTACTAATTGTTCTATGCTCAGCACTCCGCTGTTTACTAACTGTAGCATAGCTTGCAAAGAGAACTGTATGCTTGGCATTCCCGAGGCGGCTTTCAGAGCGCCTCCTATCTTGTCGTTTATGTGGTGCGGAGCGTGATCGGTTCCAATGACATCGATGCGGTTTTCGCATATCGCCCTGCGTAGTGCGTTACGGTCGACAACGCTTTTAATTGCCGGGTTGCATTTTATGCGTGTGCCCAATGTCTCATAGTCCTTGTCGCAGAAAGTCAGATGGGCGGGTGTTACCTCGGCTGTAATATTTTTGTTATCGGCAATATCTGCTGTGAGTAAATCAAGTTCGTGCGCTGTGCTTATGTGCATTATATGCAATTTTGCATTATGCTTTTTTGCAAACTCAATGGCGCTTTTTGTCGAGCTGTAGCAGGCTTCGCTACTGCGTATCACGGGGTGGAATCTTACCGCGGGATCGGGGCCTTCTTGTGATATTACGCTCTTTGCGTTTCTCGATATGATGTTGCCATCTTCGCAGTGTACGGCGATGGGCAGTGTTGCCGAGGAGAAAATGTTGTCGAGCTTCTCTTGTGACTCTACCAACATATTACCGGTGCTCGACCCCATAAAGAGCTTTATTCCGCATACCTTGCGGGGATTCAATCTTGTAAAAAGATTACTGTTGCTATCGGTGGCTCCAAAGTAGAAAGAGTAGTTAACGGCGCTGTCCTTTGCTGCAATCTTGAATTTATCGCTTAATGCCTTTAGTGTTGTTGTTTGTGGAACGGTGTTTGGCATCTCCATATATGATGTCACACCGCCTGCGGCAGCTGCTCGGCTCTCGCTGTAAATTGTTCCTTTGTGTGTAAGCCCCGGCTCACGAAAATGTACGTGGTCGTCTATTATGCCAGGGAGTAGATAAAGGCCTCTTGCATCTATTATTTTAAGGTCGCCACGTCTGGGTCTTTGCTCTTGGCGAACAACCTCGGCTATCTTGTCTCCATTAACCACAATGGAGCCTATGAATTGTTCCCCTTCGTTTACTATTGTTGCATTTTCGATAACTATGCGCATATATTTTTCTATTTGTGAGCGAAATTAGTAAAAACTTATTATATAAGAAAATGAATAGGAAAAATATTGAACCTTTTTTATTTCTGCCTAATGAAAATGTGAACAGCTTGGTCGAGGGGGAAAATAGCATAGAGGATGGCCCGTTTACTTTTTGGGTCATCCTCTATGCTATATTTAAAATCTGAATATTGGAGTTTAAATAATCTCTTTGTTTATTTTGCTTGCAATCTCCTTGAACTCCTCGGCTGTAAGCTGCAGTTTGGGATTAGTGAAGAGCATATCTTTCTCGCTCTGCATAGGTACAAGGTGTATATGTGCGTGAGGTACTTCAAGGCCAAGTACCGCCTGACCTACCTTAATGCAGGGGAATGCTTTTTTTATAGCAGTTGCCACTCTCTTGGCAAATACCTGCATTGCTGCAATCTCATCATCCTCGAGGTCGAAGAAATAGTCTACCTCGCGTTTCGGTATTACCAATGTGTGCCCTTTTGCCAGTGGGTTGATGTCGAGGAAGGCGTAGAATTGCTCGTCCTCGGCTACTTTGTAGCTTGGTATCTCGCCTGCTACTATTTTGCTGAAGATTGTTGCCATACTTTTTTTAGATTGTGATGCTTGTAATCTCAAGAGAAATCTTACCCTGAGGTACGGTAATCTCGGCTACATCGCCAACCTTCTTTCCAAGCAGTCCCTTTGCTATGGGTGTGTTGATGGAGATTTTGCCCTCGCGAAGATTGGCCTCACTCTCGGGTACAATGGCATACTGCATAAGTGCTCCGGTCTTTACATTCTTGAGACCTACCTTGGTAAGCACCTGTACGCTATCGGTGCTCAATTTCGATGTATCAATGATTTTTGCATCGGCGATAATCATTTTAAGCTCGCTAATCTTCATCTCGAGCAAGCCTTGTGCCTCTTTTGCTGCATCGTACTCGGCGTTCTCTGAAAGGTCGCCTTTGTCACGCGCCTCGGCGATGGCGCGTACAATTTCGGGGCGTTTGCCCTCTAACTCTTTTAAATCGGCTAACAGGTTGTTGTAGCCTTCTTGGGACATATAGCTCATATTAATTTCTTTTTTTAAAACAGTAAAACAAAGGATTCCAGCACGAGTGCCGGAACCCAATTCCCTTTCCAATTATGTGGCAAAGATAACCCCTTTTTGTTTAATAAGCAAATTTAAACTCGTCAAAAATGGAAATATTTTTTTCTGCTTGCCGGTGATTATCTTTTCTTAAGTTAATACGATTCAATAATGTATAATATCTGCTTTTATTTTTCATTAAGCAGTTTCTCTATGCTTTTGTTAATATCCTCGACCTGCTCGTCGCGTAATACAATCTCATTAGCGCGGTTTATGAGGAAGTATGTTGGTACTCGCTGAACGCGATAGAGTGTGAGGTTGTACGACGCGGGGCCGGCTGCATCGCGCACGCAAATCCAGGGCAGGTTACTTGCCGATGTCTTCCAGAAATGCTCCTGACCATCAAGCGAAATTTGGTAAATCTCGAATCCGCGCTCTTTGTATTTGTCATAAATCTCGCGCAGTTCAAGGTTGCGTGAGCTTATCTCGGCGTTGCCATACACTGTAAAATCGAGCATTACCACTTTACCCTTCAACGATGTAAGGCTTACAGAGTCTCCATCGATGTCGGGTAGTTTTATGTCGAACAGTCCGGTGGCATTATTTGTGTCTATGTATATTGTATCGCGTTTTACGGGTTGTGTAGCGCGCATACTCTTTGCTGCAAGATTACTCAAATGTTGTGCTCTTGTTGCGTGAGGATGGTTGTGGTTAAGGCTTGTTGCCACAGCCGAGTAGCAGCGGCTGTCGAAGCGGACGTGCAGTGGGTCGAAGAGTGGTGCACCGTTTAGGTTTAGGAACAGCGCATAGTAGGCGCTTGCACTATAAGGTGCCGGCGCAATGAACTCTTTGCATATGTTCTGCTTAAACTCGTCGATAATGCCGTTGATTGTTTTGCGTGTCTCTCCAACCATTGGCCCGTTGTTTTTAATAAGCGTGTTCACCTGTGTCTGAAGCGCCTGCTCAAGCGCTGTCAGCTCGGCGATTTTCTCGCTCTGGGGCGAGCCTGTAATGCGGCAACTGTCGATGAATGATGCGGCATCGGTGTTTACAGTCACAATCTCGGTCGAGTCGATAGCAATGGTTATTTGTCGTCCTTTCTTGTCGAGTTGCAGACGGTAAAAGTCGTAGCACTCGGGACGCTCGTTGCTGAATGTGAAATCTCCTCTCTTGTCAAGCTTAGCCGAGTCTATGTAACTACTCTTTTGAATACCGATGTGTGAGAGGTAAAGTGTGTGTCCCTCTCCGTTTGCTATGTTACCCTTAATAGTGAATTTCTCTTGCTGTGAACAAGAGAGAAGTATAAAGGCGCCAATAAGCGTAGCTCCTATTCTATTGAAATTTAATATTTTCATAGTTGTGTACTTTTTTTACGTTAAAAAAACAGACTTTTGGCTCATATATAACCAAAAACCTGTAAAATTATGGTGCAAAGATAGTGAAAATATGGAAAAAGATGTATCTTTGCGAGAATTTAGATACAGAAATTGTTTAAAAAAGACGAAAGATGAATGTTGTAACAAAAAATGTGGCTTTGCCCGACGGACGTGTCATTACACTCGAGACCGGCAAGTTGGCCAAGCAGGCCGACGGTTCAGTGATGTTGCGTTTGGGCAACACAATGCTGTTGGCTACCGTGTGCGCAGCTAAGGATGCAGTACCCGGTACCGATTTTATGCCTTTACAGGTTGAGTATAAAGAGAAGTATGCCGCCTTCGGACGTTTCCCCGGTGGTTTCACACGCCGCGAGGGTAAGGCTTCGGACTATGAGATTTTGACATGTCGTTTGGTCGACCGCGCTCTACGTCCTCTCTTCCCCGATAACTATCACGCAGAGGTATACGTAAACATCATCCTCTTCTCGGCCGACGGTGTAGATATGCCCGATTCGCTTGCAGGACTTGCAGCATCGGCAGCTCTTGCTGTTTCAGATATTCCTTTTGGTGGTCCTATCTCTGAGGTTCGCGTAGCTCGTGTAAACGGCGAGTTCGTGGTTAACCCCACATTTGCACAGATGGAGAGCGCTGATATGGATATTATGGTTGCCGCTACTTACGACAACATCATGATGGTCGAGGGTGAGATGAAAGAGGTTTCAGAGGCCGAGCTTCTCGAGGCTATGAAGGTTGCTCACGAGGCTATCAAGGTGCATTGCAAGGCGCAGATGGAGCTTATGGAAGAGGTTGGCTCAACCGTTAAGCGTGAGTACTGTCACGAGGAGAATGATGAGGAGTTGCGTGCACAGGTGCACGAGGCTTGCTATGCCAAGGCTTATGCAGTGGCTGCAAGTGGTAACAATGACAAGCACGGTCGCAGCGAGGCTTTCGAGGCTGTTCGCGAGGAGTTCAAGGCACAGTTCACCGAGGAGGAGCTCGAGGAGAAGGGTGCACTTATCGACCGTTACTATCACGATGTAGAGAAAGAGGCTATGCGCCGCTGTATCCTCGACGAGGGTAAGCGTCTCGACGGTCGTAAGACTACCGAGATTCGTCCCATCTGGTGCGAGGTAGGTTATCTGCCCGGCCCTCACGGTTCGGCTGTCTTTACACGTGGTGAGACACAGTCGTTGACATCGGTGACATTGGGTACAAAGCGTGACGAGAAGATTATAGATGATGTAATGAATCAGGGTACCGATCGTTTCCTGCTTCACTACAACTTCCCTCCCTTCTCAACGGGTGAGGCACGCGCTCAGCGTGGTGTAGGTCGTCGCGAGATTGGACACGGTAACCTTGCTTGCCGCGCGCTTAAGAATATGGTTCCCGCCGATTATCCCTACTGCGTACGCGTAGTATCGGATATACTCGAGTCGAACGGTTCTTCTTCAATGGCAACAGTATGTGCCGGTACATTGGCGCTTATGGATGCCGGTGTCAAGATTAAGAAGCCCGTTTCGGGTATTGCAATGGGACTTATCAAGAATGCGGGAGAGGACAAATATGCCGTCCTCAGCGATATTCTTGGCGACGAGGACCACTTGGGAGATATGGACTTCAAGGTAACAGGTACTGTTGATGGTATCACAGCTACCCAGATGGATATTAAGGTTGACGGTCTCTCATTCGAGATTCTTGAGAAGGCTCTTAACCAGGCACGTGAGGGACGTATGCACATCCTCGGAAAGATTACCGAGTGCATCGCCGAGCCCCGCGCCGAGCTTAAACCCCACGCTCCCCGCATCGAGACAATGCGTATTCCCAAGGAGTTTATCGGTGCTGTCATTGGCCCGGGTGGAAAGATTATCCAGGGTATGCAGGAGGAGACCGGTGCTACAATCTCTATCGAGGAGGTTGATGGCGAGGGTATCATCGAGATTGCATCAAACAATGGCAATGCCATCAACGAGGCAATCGCTAAGATTCGCGCTATCGTTGCCATTCCCGAGGCAGGTGAGGTTTACGAGGGTCTTGTACGCAGCGTAATGCCTTATGGTGCATTCGTTGAGTTTATGCCCGGTAAGGACGGTCTGTTGCATATCTCTGAGATTGACTGGAAGCGCTTCGAGACAATGGAGGAGACAGGTATCAAGGAGGGTGACAAACTTTCGGTTAAGTTGCTCGAGATTGATCCTAAGACAGGTAAGTTCAAGCTTTCTCGCAAGGTGCTTCTCGAGAAGCCCGAGGGTTACGAGGAGCGTGAGCGTCGCCCCCGTCGCGAGCCCCGTCGTCCCCGTGGTAACGAGTAATTGATTAGCTCAATACTAAATTTATATAAGACCTGTGTCATATACGATGCAGGTCTTATTATTATATAATAGGTATAGGCTCATCGCTCTATTAACAAATTTAAGTATCTTGGGAATAAAAAAATAACTCTAATTGTAAACGAAAAACCAATTTTATATATCTTCGCATCGTAAAACTAAAAAACAGAAGAATAATGAAAAAGATTAGAGCAGCCATAGTAGGTTATGGTAATATAGGACGATATACATTGCAGGCGTTGGAAGCGGCTCCCGATTTTGAGGTGGCAGGAGTAGTGCGCCGTTCGGGTGCCGAGAATCTCCCTGCCGAACTTGTCGGTTATAATGTAGTTAAGGATATTCGCGAGCTTGACGAGGTTGACGTAGCTATTCTCTCTACCCCTACACGCAGTGTCGAGAGATATGCCAAGGATATTCTTGCGCTTGGAATAAATACTGTCGATAGTTTCGATATTCACTCTAAGATTGTCGATTTGCGTCGCTCGCTCGACGATAGCGCCAAGGCAGGTAATGCGGTATCCATTATCTCGGCAGGATGGGACCCCGGAAGCGATTCGGTGGTACGTACTCTTTTGCAGGCTATAGCACCAAAGGGTATAACATATACCAATTTCGGCCCGGGAATGAGTATGGGACACACTGTTGCGGTAAAGGCTATCGAGGGTGTGCAGGCTGCGCTCTCAATGACAATCCCCGTTGGTACAGGTATTCATCGTCGTATGGTCTATATCGAACTTGAGGAGGGCTACGAGTATGAGCAGGTGGCAGCGGCTATCAAGAACGATCCCTATTTTGTAAATGATGAGACTCACGTTATCGAGGTTCCCTCGGTAGATGAACTGTTGGATATGGGACACGGTGTGCATCTTACACGTAAGGGCGTGTCGGGAACAACACAGAATCAGTTGTTCGAGTTCAGTATGAAGATAAATAATCCTGCGCTCACCTCGCAGGTCCTTGTATGTGCGGCACGTGCTACAATGCGTCAACAGCCCGGTTGCTACACGATGATTGAGATTCCTATCGTCGATCTTCTCTATGGCGACCGCGAGGAGCTTATCGCGCACCTGGTGTAAGATAAATTATCTATTGCAAAT
>JAGCKB010000293.1 GCA_017647725.1 Bacteroidaceae bacterium | reverse complement strand
TGCGTGCCAATGACCATATTATACGCATTGATATGGATGGCGATGATTACTTCGAGGTCTGTTACGACGATTCGCTGTTGTTGCAGCGTCTCTCCTATTATCCATACGTACAGCTATTAGTGGTGCTACTCTTTTTTCTCATCTGCCTTGTCGCTATTGTCAGTTCTAAACGTGCCGAGCAGAATAAGGTGTGGGTGGGACTCTCTAAGGAGACTGCGCATCAGCTTGGCACTCCTATCTCGTCGCTTATGGCGTGGAGCGAGGTGCTACGCGAGAAATATCCCGATGATGAGTTGTTGCACGAGATGGGTAAGGATATTAACCGCTTGCAGACGGTGGCCGAGCGCTTTTCTAAGATTGGGTCTAAGCCCGAGCCGGCTCCCGAAGAGTTCCTTGACTTGCTCGACCGCGTTGTCGATTATTTCCGTCGCCGTACGTCGAACAAGGTGCAGTTTGTATGTAATTTCCCCAAGCGTCCGCTGCTTGTGCGTATGAATGCGCCGCTAATAGAGTGGGTGTTCGAGAACTTGTGTAAGAATGCCATTGATGCAATGGATGGTGTGGGGACAATAACGTTTACTGTTACACAGGATGAGAATCGTGCCTGTGTCGAGGTCGCGGATACCGGTAAGGGAATTGCTAAATCGTGTTTTAGGACTGTTTTTGAACCGGGATATACAACAAAAAAACGCGGTTGGGGACTTGGGTTGTCACTTGCCAAGCGTATTGTTGAGCAGTATCATCGTGGACGTATCTTTGTGAAATCCTCGGAGCAGGGAAAAGGCACTACCTTCCGTGTCGAACTAAAGAAATAGTTTTTTTGTAACTGTTTGTATTTCTGCTGTATATTCCTTTGTGTTAATTTGCAAATTAACACAAAGGAATATGCAATCTACCGATGGTACGCTCTTACAGGGGCGAAAATATGAATATCATTGGCATACATCGCGTTTTTGGTTGAGAATGACATTGATAAGATAATTATTTCCTCTATTTTTATTATAATTAATGGTTTTTATATTTACCTTTGCTCTCAAGTAGATTTTTTTAATGTTTTGTAACTAATTGTCCAATATGAAAAGATTTCTTTTTGCTTTGCTTTGCACGACAATGACTCTTGCAAACGCATTTTCGCAGGGATTTCCCGAAATCAGCACCGATGAGAACGTGAAATGGTATCTCATTCAGTTCTCGAATGGTGGTGATGCCTTGACTGCCAAGACATCGGGTACACAGATTACCATTGGCAGTGCTCTGGGTAGCGACACTCAGTTGTGGAAAATCACCGGTAATGCAACCGATGGTTACACTTTCACTAATAAGAAGGGTTATACTCTTTACGTGAATTCTGCTGCTACCAATCAGATGGTGAACGCTGCTACATCGCCAAGCGGTGTGAGCAAGTTCTTTATCAACGAGACAACACACAGCATCGGTGGATATGAGATTCAGCCTAAGGGTAACACCGGAATCTCTATGAACCTTTGGGGTGGTCCCGGCGACTCACGTGCTTGCGTTGGTCTTTGGAACAAGGGTGATCAGAATAATGCGGTTAAGTTCGTCGAAGCAAGTGCATTTGAGAATATGAGCAAGGTTGCGCTCATTCCTTACCCACAGGAGATTACAATTGGTGAAAAGACATTTGACCTTACCAAGCTTAATGCTATCGCATACAACAGTGAGGATATGAAAGGTCACATCGAGAGCTTTGCTGCGCAGCTGAAGAAATCAGCAGGCATTGAGCTTGCAGTGAAGAAGGCCGAGGGTGCAGCTGCTGACGGTGAGATTTGGTTTGGTGTCGACAGCGAGCTCAACGAGGATGGTTATACACTCAATGTTAATGAAAACGGTATTGAGATTAAGGCTAAGGACTTCGGTGGTGAGTTCTACGCATTGCAGACACTTACTCAGCTGTTGCCACGCGATTTCTTTGCCGAGGAGTTGTGCAGCATTGAATGGAGTATTCCTGTTGTGGCTATCAAGGACCATCCTCAGTTCCAGCATCGTGGTTTTATGATGGACGTTGCACGTCACTTCTTCGATAAGGAGCAGGTGAAGAAGGTTCTCGATATAATGGCGCTTTATAAGATGAACCGCTTGCACTGGCACCTTACCGATGACCAGGGATGGCGTATAGAGATTCCCGAATATCCCAAACTGACAGAGATTGGTTCTATCCGTAGCGGCTCTTTCACAAGCAACGGTGACGGCGCTCAGTTCTTTGACGATACCGAGTATGGTCGCGGTATGTGGTTCACACAGGACGACCTTCGTGAAATCGTTAAGTATGCTGCCGAGCGTAATAT
>JAGCKB010000292.1 GCA_017647725.1 Bacteroidaceae bacterium | reverse complement strand
TACTACGTATCGTACTACGATTACTATCAACCCGAGGCTTATATTCCATCGACCGACACATATATAGAAAAAGACCTTGCCATAAACGACGAGATAGACAAATTGCGTCTATCGGCCACCTCGGCACTGCTCTCGGGACGTAAGGATGTTGTTGTGATATCATCGGTGTCGTGCATATATGGTATGGGCAACCCCTCGGACTTCTACAAGAACGTCATCGAGATTAAGAGTGGTGCACTACTCGACCGCAATGTCTTTCTGCGTCATCTGGTGAGCAGCCTTTACGTGCGTAACGACCTTGAACTTGGACGCGGTAATTTCCGCGTAAAGGGCGACACCGTAGATGTCAGCCTCGCCTACAGCGACCACGTACTGCGCATAACATTCTGGGACGATGAGATTGAGAGCATAGAGGAGATTGACCCCGACACAGGGGTACGCATTGCCCAATTCGAGGAGTATAAGATATACCCTGCCAACCTCTTTATGACAACAAAAGAGAGTACTATGCGTGCCATCGTTGAGATTGAGAAAGACCTTGCCGAACGCGTCGATTATTTCAAGGAGATTGGCAAGCCCTACGAAGCAAAGCGCTTGCACGAGAGAGTAACCTACGACACCGAGATGCTGCGCGAGCTTGGTCACTGCTCGGGTATCGAGAACTACTCGCGTTACTTCGACGGACGCGAACCCGGCACACGCCCCTACTGCCTGCTCGACTTCTTCCCCGATGATTTTCTGCTCATCATAGACGAGAGCCACGTAAGCGTACCCCAAATACACGCAATGTACGGTGGCGACCGTGCCCGCAAGAGCAACCTTGTAGAGTTCGGTTTCCGTCTGCCGGCAGCCTTCGACAACCGCCCTCTGAAATTCGAGGAGTTTCAAAAGCTGACCCATCAGGTGATATATGTCAGTGCTACCCCAAACGACTACGAGCTACAAGAGAGCGAAGGAGTTATCGTAGAACAGGTTATACGCCCCACAGGATTGTTGGACCCCGTAATAGAGGTACGTCCCAGCGCCAATCAGGTCGACGACATTATGGAGGAGATACAGCAACGATGCGAACGCGACGAACGCGTACTTGTGACCACCCTCACCAAGCGTATGGCCGAGGAGCTTACCGAGTATCTTCAAAAGCACGGAGTACGCTGCAACTACATACACAGCGATGTTGACACCCTCGACCGCATACAGATTATGACCGACCTGCGCGAGGGACTCTACGACGTACTCATAGGTGTGAACCTTCTGCGCGAAGGACTCGACCTTCCCGAGGTATCTCTTGTAGCCATCCTCGATGCCGACAAAGAGGGTTTCCTGCGCAGCGACCGTTCACTCACACAGACAGCAGGACGCGCAGCCCGTAACGTCAACGGCCTTGTGATATTCTATGCCGACAAGATTACAGGCAGTATGCAACGCACAATAGACGAGACCAACCGCCGCCGCGAGAAACAGATGGCCTATAACAAAGCCAACGGAATAACCCCCACACAGATAAAGAAGAACATAAGCAACGCCCTTGCACAAGAGCGCAGCGAAGCAACAGTACGCACCACCTACAAAGATGGCGACACAACCGTTGCAATAGCTTGCGACCCCATTGTAGAGTATATGAGCAGCGAGCAATTGGAAAAGAGTATCGCCCGCACACGCCGACTTATGGAAGAGGCTGCATCGAAGATGGAGTTTATCGAAGCGGCACAATATCGCGACGAGATGTTCAAGTTGCAAGAACTTCTAAAAGACAAACAGGCGAAAGTTTAATAAGCGAGTGTGTGAAAAATTTTCACACACAACGGGCGAAGTCAGAACTTCGTGCAACAAATAATATCAAAATTGCTTGGATATTTCAAAGCTATAGATAGAACATAAAGAATATGGATAACCGTATAACAGAATTTGGAAGAGAGCAACGCATTGCCATTGCGCGTGTTATATCCGACCTTATAATGGCCGATAAGATTATTGATGACAAAGAGATAAAGAAATTCTCTAATCTATTTGGGAACGACAACAAACGCAATCTCTTCCGCTATGCACAAGAGATAACATTTGCGCAAGCACTGAATATACTGACACACCCCGAAGACAGCACAGACGACAGCGAGCAGATACGAAAACTAAACACTATACAAAGAAAGAAATATGCCGAGACGGCAGCAAATGTATTGATAGAGACCGCATACAGCGACGGACTGTGTACACCATCCGAAGCAACCATCCTACTGTGCATCGATTATTTTTTGCGTAAGAACAATGGCGATTACTCCAAATACGAGGTACAATCATTTCATCTGACCGACCTTTTTATTGGCGACCGCTTCATACTCTATGCCGACTTTAGCAACAGTACAACAAGTTACGTAATCGAAGAGCATTACGAACTAATAGTAAATATCCTTGCAAGCATCGGTTATCAGTTTATATATATTCCGAAGCTTGTAGAACAATACAAGAGAAAAGGGTTGGATAATTTTAAGACAATGGCAATGTACATCTTCCCCGATATTCCCGAAACGCGAGTAGAAGAGGTATATTGCAACATACTCGGTATGACAACAAAGAAATTCATTCAAGAGTATCTGAATGATAAACTCGGCTTCGACATATCCTGCACTACCCCTGCATTGTTGGTAATGATGGGACGTTCGAGCCGCCTGTGCAAAGACCTTAGCGAAAAAGGACTGCCATACGAGACATATGCCAATTTTCTTAAAATGAACATTGGCAACGACAACGTACTGAATGTAATCAGTGATTTTGTAAGCAACTACAACAAATTCGTTTCGTTCAACATAAATGTCGACTTTAATCCCGCCAAAGAGAGATTATTATATAGCGGAATGCACAAAGCTTTCTTCCGTATGGTTGCATTGGCAAAGGAGAATCCCAACAAATATAATATAAACATCAACACATCAATGGGAGCAATCTTTATCAACGACCATAAAGTAAACCTTCCACTGGGTATTACAGCCATATATGCCCTGATACTCTACCGCTCACTTTTCGGCGACAAAAAAGGGTTGCCGATGAAAAACATATACAATACCCTATCTAAGGAAGAGCAAGAGGAGATACAGAGACAATACGAAACAATATGCGGATATCTGCACAATCAAGAGCGCGAAGAGCGTGCACTACTTTATCCAAGCGTGATGAACCGTATCTCTGTTATAAGAAATGAATTGGATGCTATTGTCAGTTCAAAATTCATCGGGGATATTCAGTTGAGAGTCGCCGATTATATAAAAACAATTGTTACTGACGAGAACGTCACTGTAAACGGAGTAAAGATTGCCGAACATCCACGATGGAGCAATATAAATTAAATAGTTACGCAGAAGATTAGAAATGACTTACTTCTAATCTTCTGCATAACGTTTCTTCAAGCGGATATAGTTCTGCCTCTACTTTTTCGGTATTAGTTTATTTACAGCAGTTCCCATCCCTTTATTACATCTTTAAGTACTGCCGGCACGCCATTCTCAAAGTACGACATAGCAGCAACGATATTGCACATAACAACCTTGTTCTCGATGTTAGGCTCGGCCGATGGCGGCATAGCCGCACGCGAGCATACAAAGCTGATGTAAGCCTCGGTATCGTTCTCGCAAGGCGGTGCCCAACGGCTTATCCACTCTCTTATGGTAGTAAGTCCGTGTATACGTTTGTAGTTCTGCAACGTGCGGATG
>JAGCKB010000291.1 GCA_017647725.1 Bacteroidaceae bacterium | reverse complement strand
GTGGACTTGCTTTAGTGTTTTGGTTGTAAAAGTGGCAATATCAGCTTCGTTGATAGCACTTTTTGGGATTATTCTATTTTTATCGGATAGTAATTAAACTAAACAGGCTGTTTCTTCAAAGAAACAGCCTGTTTAGTTTAAATATAACAAGTTTCAATTAAATCCAGCTTGTAAGAATTTTCATTTTTCCGTTGGGAACAATGCTCAGTGCTGTTGCTGTTGCAGGAACAAGAATTGACTCGCCCTGGCGCATCTGAATCTCTTCGCCGTTGTTATCGGTAATCTTGCCCTCGCCCTCGGTGCAGATGATAATTACAAATGAGTCGAGGTTGGCAAGGTCGATGTTCTGTTGCTCAGTGAGGTTGTAGAGCGATGTGGTGAAATAGGGACACGATACAAGCTCCACACGTTTGTTATCCTCGGCCTTGTAGTGTGTGCGGTAGTCATCCTGTACGCTGTAGTCGATAACGGCCTTGCTCTGCTCGGTGTGCAGCTCGCGAGGATTGCCATTTGCATCGACGCGGTTAAAGTCGTAAATGCGATATGTGATGTTCGAGGTCTGCTGAATCTCGGCAATAAAGGCACCTGCGCCAATAGAGTGGATGCGTCCTGCGGGCAAGAAGAAGAGGTCGCCTGCGTGAATATCGTATTCGGCCAAAAGGTCGGTGATTGTGTTATCGGCAATGCTTGCCTCGTACTCCTCGGGTGTCACCTGCTTGGCAAATCCCGAACGAAGGCTCGAACCCGGGTCGGCATCTACAACATACCACATCTCGGTCTTTCCCTTTGATTGATGGCGCTCCCAAGCCTGCTCATCGTTGGGATGAACCTGAATTGAGAGGTCTTGGCGTGCGTCGATGAACTTTATGAGCAGGGGAAACTCATCGCCGAAACGCTCGTAGTTGGCTGCACCAACCAATTTCGCACCGTCGCGCTTAAGGAGCTCGGGGAGCATCATTCCTGCATCGGGACCCTCGGCAACTACCGACTCGTTATCTTTTACTCCCGATATTTCCCAGCTCTCGCCAATCTGCTTCTGGTCGGATACAATTCCTTTGTAGGGGAGAATCTTTTCGCCACCCCACAGCATGGATTTTAGGATAGGTTTAAATTTGTACATAGTATCTATTGTTTTTATTTGGTTGTTCTGTTATGCTACTATTTTGCGAAAATAGTGATTTTTTATAAAATATCGGCTAATTTTGCAAAATCTTCTATTATATACTCAGCATCGGCGGCGATAAGTTCCTCGCGTTTGCCGTTGCCGTATGTTACGCCACAGGTGTGGCAGCCTGCACGTGCTCCCATAAGAATGTCGAAATGTGTGTCGCCAACGACTATGGCATCATTGGCATTGCACGCGAAGTGTTGCAGAATCTTTAGTACAGGTTCGGGGTGGGGCTTGGCATTTTCGGTGTCATCGGCACCAATGACAAGGGATATAATCTCTTTAATATTCAACTCGGCTATATACTCGTCCAATGTGTGACGGTTGCGACTGCTGGCAATGGTAAGGGTGTAACCTCTCTTGTGTAGTGTGTGCAGTGTCTCTATGGTATTAGGGAAGGGCTGTATTGCTCCACGAGTGTTGTTGCGATAGAAGATGCGACGATAGGTGTCGGTATATAGTTCGCCTGTGGCTTCATCAATATCATAGAGGCTCATAAAGGCTTTTATCAGTGGCAGGCCTATGGTGGCTGCACACTCCTCGTCGGTGCGTGACTCCAGACAAAGTTCCTTTATTGTCTGCTGAAAGGTTTTTACGATGAGGCTCTTTGTGTCGCCTATTGTTCCATCGAAATCCAATATTATAAGTTTCATACTCTCGCTCTTTTACTGTTAAGAAACAGCTTCTAAGATAGCTCTAAATTCTCTAATACGATGTTTAATTACAATATTTTCTTTTTTATTGTAACTTTTTACTAATTTGCACGTCTATTGGATAGAAACCTTTTTATAGAAACATTCTTTTATAATTATTATATGAAAAATATTTTCCTCTTTTTGATTTTATTTATCTCTCTTTCGCCGATTGCGGCACAGAATATAACAGGTAGGGTTGTAAATGAGCAGTCGCAGGCTGTCGAGGGGGCAAGCGTGGTGCTACAAACTCCCGACTCGGCATTTGTCGATGTTGCAATAACTGCTGCCGATGGTACTTTTGAAATCACATCGTCACTAAAGCGGTTTCGCCTAATCGTACAGCACCTCTCCTATTTTCATAAGGAGATTGTCTCGGACAAGCGTAACGTGGGAACAATAGTGTTAAAACAAAAAGGCGAGGAACTACAGGAGATTGTGGTGACAGCCGAGCGTCCGCTTGTGCGCATCGAGAATGGGGCGCTTGCCTACGACGTTGAGGCTATGGCGCAGAACAGCACCGCCAATAATGCTTATGAAGCAATGTTAAGAATCCCCGGTGTCTCAGAGAGTGCCGATGGCGCCCTTTCACTTGCAGGAGCCGGCTCGCTCACGGTAGTGCTTAACGGCCGTCCCTCTTCGATGACTGCCGAGCAACTTGAGACACTTCTGCGCAGTACTCCCGTCAATCGTGTCGAGAGGGCCGATGTAATGTATAGTGCTCCTCCTCATTTTCACGTGCGTGGTGCGGTTGTAAATATTCAACTTAAAAAAAGTAAGGACTATATACTGCAAGGCGAGCTTGGTGCCGACTACTCCAAGCGTTATGCCGATAATTACAGTGCGCACGCCAATCTACGCTTTGCAACACCCAAAATAGCATTCGACTTGATGTATAAGGTGTCT
>JAGCKB010000290.1 GCA_017647725.1 Bacteroidaceae bacterium | reverse complement strand
ATGGTATAATCCCCCAATTTGCCTTTTAATAACGAACATATCAGACATAATGGGATTAATACTATTAAATGAAGTGTTATTATTTTCTTGAAGTTTTGAAATCCAAAATTTATAACGCTGTTTATTCGTTGCGAGAATGAATTCTCACGGAATGGAAAAATGTACTCTTGTGCGTTCATAGGTGTATTTAGAAGCTGTTTAAAATTCTAAAAAATATTTTCTTACAGAAGCTGATAGTTTCGCCGTTTTTTATGTTCAATAATGCCCGTTTCTTTCTTTTTTGCGGTTACATAGCCCGCTATGCGCCCTTAAAAAATAAATAAACATTCTATTCTTGCTCTATAAAAAACTTGGCGATGTAATTTTAAACAGCTTCTAAATTGGTCAGATAAATTCTAAAATCCGTGTCGCAAAAATACATTTTTTTTACTTATTAACAGCTTTCTACATACAAATTTTTCTTATTCACAAAATAAGGTTAATTTTGCTACGTTATTATATAGCGCGCGATTGTAGAAATGAATACACAATATAAAATAGAGAGAGTGCCCGAGCCTACGCTGCGACGACTGCCGTGGTATCTGTCGGTGTGCCGTCTGCTTAAGACGCGAGGCGAGACTTATGTCTCATCGACACGCCTCTCTAAAGAGACAAATATCGTTGCTTCGCAGATAGCTAAAGACCTCTCGTGTGTAAATGTAGTGGGACGTACACGTGTGGGCTACGAGATTGATAATCTGCTCGAGGTGCTTGAGTCTTTTCTTGGATTTAACACCTGTCACAAGGCTTTCCTATTTGGTGCAGGACGCTTGGGCGGTGCACTGCTGAAAGACTCGGGACTGCAGCAGTTCGGTCTTGAGGTGGGGGCTGCTGTCGATAATAATCCTCGTGTGGTGGGACACAGCATCTCGGGTATTCCCGTCTACCACATAAGCGAGATTGGAGCGAAGATGCGTCGCCATAAAGTGAAGATTGGAATACTCACCGTTCCCATCGAGAGTGCCCAGGAGGTGGCCGATCGAATGGTGGTGTGGGGTATAAAGGCAATATGGAACTTTACCCCTCTGCGTATACGTGTCCCCGACGATATTGTGGTTCAGAATACATCGCTGTATGCCCATTTGTCATTAATGTTCAACCGCCTCGACTCTCTTGAGCAAGAGGGTGTGGCCGATAATACACAAACTATATGAAAATAATAGCCGTCGGCAAGAATTATGCCGCACACGCAATAGAATTTGATGGTACGGGTGAAAAACCTCAGGAGCCGATGATTTTCTTTAAGCCCGACTCGGCAATAATCAAAAATGGTAAGCATTTTTATCTGCCCGATTGGATGGGGCGCATTGATTATGAGGCCGAGATTGTTGTACGCATCAGTCAACTGGGACGCAGTATTCCCGAACGCTTTGCCCATCGTTACTACGATGCAATAACCGTCGGTATCGACTTTACCGCACGTGATATGCAGCGAAAGGCTATTGCCGAGGGAGCACCTTGGGCGCTCTCAAAGGGATTCGACTGCTCGGCAGTGCTTGGCGAGTTTCGCCCCATTGAGAACTACAATATTAAGAATATAGACTTTTCGCTTACCATAAACGACGAGACGGTGCAGAGTGCAAACACTGCGCAGTTGCTCTTCTCGGTTGATGAGATAATAGCCTATGTCAGCCGCTTCTGCACACTGAAGACAGGCGACCTTATATTCACAGGAACACCGGCAGGTGTTGCTCCTGTCAAGGTGGGCGACCATTTGAGAGGTTATATTGGGCAAGAGAAAGTGCTCGAATTTCGTGTACGCTGATGAACTGTCTGAGAAAAATATTTACTATTGTATTGTCGGTGTTTGCTCTTGTCGCAAATGCCCAATTCATTGATGTCGATTGGGAAACAATAGCGCGTGACACACTTCTACCGCGTTACTCGACTATGGTAGAGCTTCCCGACGACTATGTAATGTATAATTATAAAGTGGCAATAGAGTACCCCGAGTTTGTGCCGATGAGCACTGCCGAGGTTGCCCGTTACCGCTTAGAGGCTTTGCGCGATTCTCTGCCGCCCTTTCCCGTTGTCGAGTCAGTGGTTAGTATATCGGCAAAGCGCGGACAACTTGATGTTAGTTTCACACCGGTGGTATTCTCCGAAGGGCGCTTTATGCGCATAAACTCCTTTAAATTGGTTGTGAACCGCACTCTTGATATTGCTTCGGCTATGTCGCGCCTTAATACAAGAGCGACTGCCGGGGAACGTTATGCCAAAAGCTCAGTTCTCGATTCCGGTCGTTGGGTCAGAATTGCTGTCGAGGAGAGCGGAGTGCATAAGATAACATCGGCCGAACTGCGAAAAATGGGATTCAAGAACCCCGAAAAAGTGCGTCTGTTCGGTTACGGTGGCCGAGTGCTTCCCGAAACAAAGATCCATCAGCAACCCGATGACCTGCAAGAAATTCCTTTGTGGCGCGAGAGTGGTTACGTGCTTTTCTTTGCCAATGGAACTATTCGCTGGGAGTATAGCAACGGACGTTTTGTGCACCGGCAGAATGTGTACTCAAAATATTCGTACTATTTTTTAAATGAGAGCGATGCCGAGCCTTTGCCTTTTCCTAAACAGCAGTTGCAGGCAACAAGTAACAATGTGCTGGACACATACCCCGATTATGCTCTTTATGAAAAAGAGGCAATAACGCTTGCTACATACGGCCGCATACTCCTCGATAGCTACAATTATGCCTCGGGGCGCTCGGTGAGCTATAAATTCAGTCTCGATGGAGTGGTCGAGGGGCAGCGTGCCAATGTAGATGTCTCTTTTGGTAGCAATGCTACCTCGGCAAGTCGTCTCGCTGTGGACGTCAATGGTGCGCAGATAGGCTCGTTGGGTATTTCGCAGGCGGGAAGTACCGACCACGGACGTATATCAAGTGTTTCGCTTGTGGCTCAGTCGGGATTAACTGCAAGTACTGTTATTAAACTTACACATACCGTTTCGGATGCATCCCTCTCGGGTCATCTCGATTATCTGCGCCTTAATTTTATGCGCACCCTTAAGATGCGAGGCTCCGACTGCGAGTTTCGTGGTAACGCTTCATCGGGAAATGCTACATTCAAAATAGCACAAGCAACATCCGATACACACGTGTGGCTCGTTACCGACCAAGCGGCTACTGTCGAGCTGGAGTCGCAATTATCCGATGGCACACTAACTGTAGTGGCGCCTGCCTCGTATAAAGAGCAGTTGGTGGCTGTGAATGTAAAGGGAAATTTTCCTGCTGTAAAAATGGTCGAGGAGGTTCCCAAGCAGAATCTCCACGCTATGGGCAGTACCGATATGATTATCATAGTACCATCAAACGGGCTTTTCCTTGAGGCTGCCAATCGCCTTGCCGAGGCACATCGTAAAAATGATGGTATAACAGTAGAGGTGGTCACAGCGCAGCAGGTATATAACGAATTTTCATCGGGCACACCCGACGCAACAGCCTATCGCCGACTTATGAAAATGCTTTACGACCGTGCCGAGAGTACCGACAGCGCACCAAAGTATCTGTTGCTGTTTGGCGACGGTGTAACCGATAACCGTCTTATAACCTATCCGCGTATGAGCAGTGATAATCTTCTGCTCACCTACCAGTCCGAGAACTCGGTGAGCGCGGTGCGTTCATACGTCTTAGAGGATTATTATGCTCTGCTCGATGATGGCGAGGGAGGTGACTTCTTACGCGATAAGATAGATATTGCGGTGGGACGTATACCGGCGCAGAATGTTAGCGATGCCTCGGCTGTGGTAGATAAACTTGTGGCATATATAGAGAATCGTACCCCCGGAGCCTGGCAGAATAGGATTGTGCTTATGGGTGATGATGGCGATAAGAGTATGCCAAACCAGCATATGAAGGATGCCGAGGCTGTTGCATCACATATTGCCGAGACGAATCCCGCCTTTATGCTGAACCGTATCTATTGGGACGACTATCCTATGGAGGTGCTCTCTACGGGTAACAGTTACCCGATGGCAACACAGGCTATATACGACCGTCTCGGGGAGGGAGCGCTTATAGCAAACTACTCGGGACACGGAAGCGCCAATCTGCTCTCGCACGAACAGACCTGGAAAGCATCGGATATGTCGGCACTGACATCGCCGCGTGTGCCCTTCTGGGTGACAGCTTCGTGTGACATTGGTCCTTTTGATATGGGTGATGGCTCGCTTGCCGAGGCTGCTATCCTTAATCCTCAGGGTGGCGCGATAGGACTTCTTACAACTACACGTACAGTGTTGCAGAGCTATAATGCCGTTATCAATCAGGCATTTATGAGGATTCTGCTTGCTCCCGATGCAAAAGGTGATTACCCATCGGTGGGCGATGCAATGCGTATGGCAAAATGTGAGATTATCGCCAATGGTAACGACCTTTCCGAGAATAAGTTAGAGTATGTTCTTATAGGAGATCCTGCGCTGCGCTTGCAGATACCTCGTTACAGAGTGGTGGTCGATAAGTTCAACGGCGAGGATGTTACGGCTGTAGGAAAGGTACAGGCGGGTGGTACGCTGCTTGTCGAGGGTTATGTGGCAAAGCCTGATGGCTCTGTGGCAGCCGATTTTACAGGCACGATAGAACCTACCCTCTTCGATTGTATCGAGACAGTGTCGACACGCGATAATACGGGACTTGGTAAATTCGACTATATTGCCTATCCCAAGCGTCTCTTTGCAGGCAGCGACTCGGTGGTGGCGGGGCGTTTCAAAATAAAAATTCCCGTACCGATGGATATTAGCTATCGTAACGACGAGGGTATGCTCAATCTTTTTGCCATCGATACTTTGGGAGTATCGGCACAGGGATATTACAATAATTTTATTGTGGGTGGTACAGCCCCCTCTCTTGGTGACGATGGTAAAGGGCCACAGATAAAAATGTATCTTAATACCCCCGATTTTATCGATGGTGATGAGGTTAATTCAACCCCCTGCCTCTTTGTCGAACTTTTCGATGAGAATGGAATAAATACCGTCGGTACCGGTGTGGGACACGATATTATGGCTATAGTCGACAATGACAAATTTCACACATATAACCTTAATAGCGCATTTGTGCCGTCGGTGGGCGATTATCGCAGCGGAACGATAGAGTATCCCCTCTCTCAGTTGGGTGAGGGAGAGCACACCTTGCTACTGCGTGCCTGGGATCTCTTTAATAACTCCTCGGTAGATACGCTTACATTTGTCGTAGTACCCGGTCTTGCTCCCGAATTTATAGATATTAAGGTTGCGCCTAATCCTGTGGAATATGGACAAAAGGCGACATTCGTGCTCACTCACAACCGTCCGCATAGCAATCTTGATGTTACAATAGAACTTTTTAATCTTCAAGGTGTGAAGATGTGGCAGCATAGCGAGTGTATGTCGAGTGCAAGCACGCAGTGTGTGGTCGAGTGGGATGTTACAACCTCGGGTGGCCGACCATTGCCGACGGGAGTATATATCTATCGCGCAAGCCTGGCCTCGGAGGGTGGCAGCATGCAGACAAAAACGGAAAAAATAATTGTCCTAAACAATAAATAACAAAAATAAGAGTTTAAATAGAACATAGAAAACTACAGTGTATATGATGAAGAACAGAATATTGTCTATCCTTCTTGGCTTGGTGCTTACTCTGCCGCTCTTTGCGCAGAAAGAACAGTTTAACCCTGTAAATACGGGCGTAACATCGCTCTCTATCGCCCCCGATGCTCGTGCAGGAGCAATGGGAGATATTGGTGTTGCTACCGAGGCCGATGTGAACTCGCAATACTGGAACCCTGCAAAGTATCCGTTTAATATAGCACGTGCAGGACTATCGATGTCCTATACTCCCTGGCTGCGTCAGTTGGTTGCCGACATCGACCTTGCCTATCTTGCAGGATTCTATCGCATAGGCGACTATTCGGCAATAAGCGGTTCGCTTACCTACTTCTCGCTTGGTGAGGTTATTGCCGAGGAGTATACTATTAAACCATACGAGTTCGCAGTGGATGTTGCCTACTCACGTATGCTCTCCGAGACCTTCTCGGCTGCGGTTGCTCTGCGATTCATATACAGCGACCTTCAGTACGATTATGCCGAGGATATGGAGGCAGGTTCCGCCTTCGCTGCCGACCTTGCTCTGTATTACAATAATTACATAATGCTGGGTAATCGCGAGTGTATGTTGGGATTGGGACTTAATGCCTCTAATATAGGTAGTAAAATCTCGTATGACGGTGGCAATACAAATGAGTTTATCCCCACTAATCTGCGTTTGGGAGCATCTATACTCATTCCTATTGACGAGTATAACACCATTACTTTCAGTGCTGACCTTAATAAACTTATGGTTCCCACACGTCCAACGTATGCACAGTTCCTCGAAGAGGAGGGTTACGATGCCGATGACAACTCAAAATATTCCGAGTATCAGGGGTGGCTCGAGTCGACAGGATATAATGATATATCGTCAATCTCGGGAATTTTTAAATCCTTTGGCGATGCTCCAGGTGGATTCAGTGAGGAGTTGAAGGAGATATATGGTGGTGTAGGTGTAGAGTATTGCTATAATCAGCAGTTCTCGTTGCGTGGTGGTTATCACTATGAGAATGAGTATAAGGGTAACAGAAAATATTTTACTCTTGGTGCGGGATTCAAGATGAGCGTATTCTCGTTGGATGCTGCCTATCTTATCTCTACAGCTCAGAGCAACCCTCTTGACCAGACATTACGCTTCTCGCTGTCGTTTGATATGGATGGCCTAAGAGATATTTTCGGACGTTAATAAGTTATTTGCATTATGATACGTGTAGGATTTGGAATGGATGTCCATCGCCTTGTCGAGGGACGTGATTTGTGGATTGGTGGAATTAAAATACCATACGAGTGGGGGCTTGACGGGCACTCCGATGCCGATGTTCTCATCCACGCAATATGTGATGCACTATTGGGTGCAGCCAATCTTCGCGATATTGGCTATCAGTTTCCTGATACATCGGGCGAGTTTAAGAATATAGATAGTAAAATTCTGCTTCGTCGCACAAATGAACTTCTTATAGAGAAAGGTTATCGCATTGGTAATATAGATGCTACGGTTGCAGCGCAGGCACCAAAGCTGAACCCACATATTCCGACAATGCAGCAGGTTATGGCCGATGTGTTGCAGATTGACCCAGACCAACTCTCGATAAAGGCCACTACAACCGAGAAACTCGGTTTCGAGGGGCGTAAAGAGGGTATCACTGCATACGCCACTGTACTCATCGAGAAATAATCTCCTTTTTGCGATGTCCTTGATAAAGAGTATAATAGCACGTATGGCCGCAATATTTTTTGCGGCCATACTATTTGCATCGTGTGCCACACTCTCTACGACAGGAGTAGGGCGCATAAAACGCTACAAGGTGGTGAGTGAACGTCTACCTCAGGAGTTTGACGGTTGTCAGATTGCTTTTATATCAGATATTCATTATCCAAGCAAATTCACACAAAAAAGATTGGCAAGGGTAGTGCGTAAATTGCGCGACCTTCGACCACAGATGTTGCTTCTTGGCGGAGATTATGTGACTGCTGATGATTATATCGATGAACTTTTCGATTCGCTGGCAACAGTAAAGAGCGAGTATGGAACATTTGCAGTGCTTGGGAACCACGAGTTCAGCAGGCGCAGTGCTATTGAAGAGGCTATGAGTCGCCGAGGAATAAGGCTTTTAAAGGATGAGGTTCATTCATTGATGTCCGACGGTACTATTTGTATAGCCGGAATTGCCAACCCTTTTAAGATAGACTCTACAACGGTGTCCCCTACCGCAGCAGTAGCCGATAGTGCATATACAATTCTGCTTGTGCACACTCCCGACTATGCACAGACTGTTGATGCGCCTGCCGATATTGTCCTCTCGGGTCACACTCATGGCGGACAGGTGAGTCTGTTTGGATTATATACCCCTGTGAAAAATACACGCTATGGCGCCCGATTTTTGCGAGGGATGAATAGTACCGACAACGGTGTCTCTGTTATTACCACAAATGGTATCGGAACCTCGCGCCGCAAGATTCGCATTTGTGTCCCAAGCGAAATTGTTCTTGTTACGTTGCATCGTGCCGAGTAATTGTTCTTGAATAGTTGTTTTTAAATGTAAAAATACTATTTTTGTGACTGGTTACGAAAATAACTTTATGTGCATTGTAAAACACTATTTTTATTAAACGGAAATGGCGAAATACGACGTTTTTATAAGCTACTCTCTACAGGATTCTGATGAGGTAAATAAATTTGTGAATCTGCTCACGAGTCATATTCCGACTCTTGCCTGTTACACCGATGTAGCAACCGAAGAGCTTGATGATGCACAGAAAAATGCAATAGAGGACTCGGATTGCCTGCTCTATATGCAGTCGGGTAATTCACTCCTATCACAGAGAATAAAAGACGAGGTTGCATATACTAAGGGTATTGGCAAAAGGGTGGTGCCGGTACTTCTTAAAGATGCTAAAAAGAGTGGCTGGTATATGTTCAAATATGGTAGTCTCGGGTTTGTCGATTCTACCAATTCGGCCGAGGTAGAGAAACTCATTGACGGTATTGCCGAGTGGACAGGAAAGGCATCAACTGCTATAGTAGAATCCATCGAGATAATCGAGGATGTGGAGGTTGCCGAGAGTTACGTTGCAGAGGAACAGAATTATACTCCTTTTAACGAACTGTTTGTTTATGAGACCTTTACCTCTGAATCGTCGGTTGAGGAATCGGTTCTTGATGAGTGTACTGATGAAGGTGCTCTCGGGGAGTATACAATAGAAGAGGTGTCGACGGACGAGGAACAAATATACGATGAGTATACGAATGATGACGCACCGTTTGAAGAGTTTCCAAATGAGTCTTATTATGAGTCGGGTGATGAACTTTCTGATGAACAGAATAGTGAACAATATTCCGATACAAGCGTTTTTGATGAATCTTCTAATGATTCTTCTCCTTTCTCTTATGAGACAATAGGCGAATGTGATGCTACCGAAGCAGATACAGGAGAGTATATCGATGAACCACATCCTGCAAAAGCACCTGAGACAGCTCCCAATGAATCTAAAAAACAGCCTGAAATACAGCTTGATAAGCAAGTGCCATTGGGCTTCAGGCTTATTTTAGTGGTTATAGTAATTATTTTTGGCCTTTTTAAACTATGTAGCTCTGGCGAAGATTATACATCTAAAAGAGAATGTACCGAGGGCTTAATTGCGGTAAGTAGGAACGGTAAATGGGGTTTTGTAAATAGTAATAGAAAAGAGGTGGTTCCTATAAAGTATGACATTGTCGAGGACTACCATAACGGCTTTGCTATTGTTGGACTTAATGGTAAGTGGGGTTATGTAAATAAGGTTGGAAAGGAGATTGTTCCAATAAAATTCGACGAGGTTTTGCCATTTATAAAGGATAGAGGATGTGTTAAACTTAATGGAAAGTATGGTCTCGTAGATACCTTTGGAAGAATCCTCGTAAATCCAAAATACGATAATCCAATATCATTTGCTTATGATGATTATGCTCCGGTTGCGGTTGATGGTAAGTGGGGCATTGTAGATAAGAACGGTAAGGAGATTCTCTCTTTGAGATATGATGATGTAGGTGCCTTTTTAGATGGAGTCGCTCGAGTTCAGAAAGATGGAAAGTTTGGATTCGTCGGCATAGATGGAACCATTATTGCCAATCCTATATACGACAAGGCCAGAGAGTTTGTCGAGGGTTGTGCGGCTGTGCAAAAGAATGGTAAATGGGGATTCGTCGATAATAAAGGAAATACTATTGTCTATCCTAAATATGCCAAAGTCGAAGATTTTAAAAACTCTCGTGCGGCGGTAATGTCGGATGGTAAATGGGGGTTTATAGATAATAGTGGCAAGGAGGTTATTCCGCTTAAGTACGACTCTGTTAGCTCCTTCATAACTAATTCTTATGCAGGGACATTTACGATGGTAACCTTAAATGGTGAAAGATTTTTTATAGATGAAAATGGAGCTTCAATTAAATTCTCTTGACGAGCAATATATAGGTCGCTGCCTGCAGTTGGCACGATGTGGTCGTGGCAGCACCTCGCCCAACCCAATGGTGGGCGCCGTTATAGTGTGCGATGGACGCATAATTGGTGAAGGTTATCATATTCGTGCCGGTGAACCGCACGCCGAAGTTAATGCGGTTCGCTCGGTAAAAGATTGTGACAAAGAGCTCTTGTCTCGCTCTACTATTTATGTCTCTCTTGAGCCCTGTTCGCACTATGGGAAAACACCTCCCTGCTGCGATTTTATAATCTCTTGTGGAATACCGCGTGTGGTAATTGCTGCCACCGATATAAATGCGCAGGTTAATGGTGCCGGTATTGCGCGTATGCGGGCTGCCGGCATAGAGGTTGTGACAGGGGTGCTTGATGATGAGGCTTATAAATTGAACGAGACTTTTTTTACACTGCATAAGCAAGGACGGCCTTATATAACTCTTAAATGGGCCGAAACTGCCGATGGATTCATTGATAAATTGCGCGGTAGTGCCTCTGAAGGGGAGCCGCTCGCAATTTCTACTCCCGAATCTCTCGTGGCAATGCATAGGCTCAGGGCCTGTTGCGATGCTATTATGGTTGGGTCGCGTACGGCGCTACTTGATAATCCGTCGCTTACAGTGCGCTATTGGGGCGGGCGTAATCCGCTTCGCTTGGTCATCGATCGAGATAACTCTCTGCCCTCTACACTGCGCATCTTCGATGGAACTGTTCCAACCGTTCTTTACACCTATACTCCCGTTAAAGAAAAGTATGGTAAAAATGTTGAACAAATAGCGCTCTCGGCAGAGAAGGATTTTCTCTCGCAAATACTATCTCATCTTGCCGATATGAAAATAAACAGCCTTCTTGTAGAAGGTGGTGCAAATTTACTGAACTTGTTTCTCGACTCGGACTTATGGGATGCGATAAGAGTAGAGCGTAATCCCTCTCTCTCTATAGACAACGGGGTAAGAGCTCCGCGAATCCCCGAAGGGGTAAACGAGGTGGTCGAGTCTTGCGGCGGTAATGAAATACACCATTTTGCACATAAAAAAAGCTAAATTATTATAAATAACACGTAAGTTTGTAGTACTAACCAAAAAATGTTGCTATTTTTGCAGGTTGTAATTTAATTTGAAAAATTATGAGAAAACTGCTGGCAATATATTTGGCAATCTGTTCTACTGCTTTTTTGTGTACATCTTGTTTCGATGACAAGGAGGAGAGTGTTGTAACCTATCCTTTCGCAGCACTTAAGTCGTTCTCCATAGGCTCGTTCTATGTTAACACAAACGCTACTACAAGCGAAGGAAAAGATACTGTGTTGGCAAAAAAGTATCCGGGTAGTTTCTATCCCTTCATAATAGACCAAAAGAGTCTCGAAGTGTATAACCCCGACTCGTTGCCTATGGGTGCCGATGTTACAAAACTTACCACAGGTGTCGACTGCGATGGAATAGCCTATTTCTATACCGACAGCACCGATACTTATGAACTCGTATCTTCGGCCGACTCAATAGATTTGAGTAAACCTCGAAAACTGCTTGTTGCATCTACAAACGGTATAACATTGCAAGCCTATACGGTAAAGGTTAATGTCCACACTGTAGACCCCGAGGTTATGTATTGGCAACAGCTTGATGCTTCTTCTGTTACAACACCTCAGCGTGCCGTTCTTTTGGACGATAAGCTATTGCTCCTTGGCCGCAACGACGTTGGCGCACCTGTTGTCTGCTGCTACAATGCTGACAATGGTTGGGGCTCTGTAGAGGAGCTTTCGGTTGCAGGGTTAGAGGTAGAGAATGTGCAGCTGCTTTCGGGAGTGCTGTATGCGACAGATGGAAAATCGCTTTATAGCTCTACCGATGGTGTCGATTGGAGTATGTTTGCTGCAAACACATCGGTCGCTACGCTCTTTGCTGCAACCAATGACGGATTATGGGCTGTGACAACCTCGGATAGCATAGCACACAGTACCGATGGTATCAACTTTGAGTTGGTGCAGCCTCTTGATAAAAATTTCCCTGTTAGGAATTTGTCTGTGGCACAGTATCCCCTGCTGACAAACCCCGATATAATGCGTACGGTGGTTGTCGGTTATCCGGCAGCAGAAAATTCACGTCCTCAGGTGTGGAGTCGTCTGTCTACCGAAAAAACGTGGGCACATTACAAGCCTTTGGGTGATGGCACTTTCGACTGTCCTGCACTTAAACCGTTGTCTGTGGTACGTTACGATAACTCTCTTTATGCTTTTGGTGGTAAAGGAATGGTGGCCGATGAGGTTGTAACTCCGTTCGAGACAATCTATTCGTCTCCCGACAACGGATTGACTTGGAAAGCTCTTGCTAAAGTGAAACTGCCCGAGCAATTGAAGGATAATGATGCACCATTTGCGGCTGTTGCCGATAGTGACAACTATATGTGGATTATTGTAGGTGGTGAGAAACCCGCGGTGTGGCGCGGACGAATAAACCGTTTGTCTTTCTGATAATAAATCTTCAAAAGGTGTCGGTATGAAGCTTCTTGTACGCAAAATAGGATTGCTGCTGTTGGGCGCGCTTTTGTGCCCGACAACACAGTTGTGTGCCGAGGAACTTGAGTACCGTTACGAGATTGGTGCAATGACAGGTGGTAGCTTCTATCTTGGCGATGCGAACTACACAGGGATGTTCAAAAATTTGAACCTGATGGGTGGAGCATTGTGGCGATACAACATAAACCCGCGAATGGCGATAAAAACCAATCTGGCAGTGGCAAGAATATCGGGTGATACAGCCGATGGCGATAATAAATTTCCTGGTGGAAATACATCTTTCTTGCGTACGCTGTACGACTTGGGAGCTCAGTTCGAATATAACTTCTTCGCATACGGCGAAGGAACAGGGTACAAACGTACACATCGTCTTGCTCCTTATATTTTCGGAGGATTAGGCTTTACATTTGCGCCCGAACCAAAAGATAATGTATTTACTGCAAATATCCCGTTGGGTGTAGGAGTGAAATATAAGTTTGCATCACGAGTGAATGTCGGTTGTGAACTCTCATTCCGTTTCTCCCTGAGTGATAAATTAGATGTTACAGATACCAATCAGCCGCAGCTCGACGACCCTTACGGAATAAAGAGCGATGGACTGAAAAATAAGGATAGCTATGCTTTCCTCGCAATATTTTTGACTTACGACCTATCGCCTAAATATAGACGATGCAATAATTGATACAAGACTATGGAATACAACGAGATTATAGACCGAAATAATGTCCCTCGACATATTGCCATTATAATGGATGGTAACGGGCGTTGGGCGCAACAGCGTGGACTGGAGCGTAGTGAAGGACATCAGGCAGGTGCTGCTACAGTGCGTAAATTGGTTGAGAATGCACTAAAAATAGGTGTGCGCTATCTTACTTTGTATACATTCTCTACCGAGAACTGGAGCCGCCCGCAAGCCGAGGTTGCTGCGCTTATGGTACTTCTTTTCGAGAGTATCGAAGAGGAGATTTTTATGAAGAACAATGTGGGATTCCGTGTTGTTGGCGACCTCTCAAAACTTCCCGATAAGGTACGCGAGCGTCTTCACGCCTGCGAAGAGCGCACCAAGAATAACGACGCAATGACGATGGTACTTGCACTAAGCTATTCGTCGAAATGGGAGATAACAGAGGCTGTGCGCTCAATTGCCCGTAAGGTACAAGAGGGTGCTCTTTCGTTGGATGCCATCGACGAAAAGACAATATCCGATGCGCTGGCAACAAACTTCATGCCCGACCCCGACCTTCTCATAAGAACAGGTAAGGAGCAGCGCTTGAGCAATTTCCTGCTGTGGCAGTGTGCCTATTCTGAGTTCTACTTTACCGAGGTTCTGTGGCCCGATTTTGACAATAACGAACTATGCAAGGCTGTATACGAATATCAGCAGCGTCAGCGCCGCTATGGAAAAACAGGCGAGCAGATTATCGAGGAGAATAAAAAATGATAAAACTGCAAGAGATGATATATAATCCACTAAGAATGGTAAAGGCAATCAGCCTTATACGTGTGGCTGCACTGTTGCTGCTGATTCTGTCGGGTTCGGCCGAACTTCTGGCACAGGCAAACAAGGTTGTTAACCCCGCGATACTATATTCGGGTACTCCGCGCAAGTATGTTATTGGCGGTATAAACCTTACCGGTATTGAGAATCAGGAACCGTATGTGATAATAGGTCTTTCGAACCTCTCTGTCGGCGACGAGATTACAGTGCCCGGTGAGGCTATCACAGCTGCCGTAAAACGTTATTGGCAGTTTGGTCTCTTCTCGGACGTCAGTATTACTGCCGATAGTATCATTGGTTCCAAGATTTATCTTGGCATACATCTGAAACAGAGTCCCCGTGTGTCGCAGATTAATATAAACGGAGTAAAAAAGAGCGAACGCGAAGATATCGAATCACAGATAGGACTGTTCAAGGGTAATCAGATTACCCCTGATATGGTGAGTCGTGCCAAGCGAATTATAGAGCGTTATTTCGAGGCAAAGGGTTATAAAAATGCTGATGTTAATATACTTCAGCGTCCCGATGTCAATGCCGAGAACCAGATGATTGTTGATGTAAATATAGATAAGAAAGAGAAAATCAAGATTAACAAGATTTATATTAATGGTCTTGAAGCGCTCCCCGATAAAAAGGTGCGCTATGCAATGAAAAAGACACGCGAAAAGACAACATTCAAGAATTTCTTCCACACATTCCTGCGCTCTAAGAAATTTACAAAGGAGCGCTACGACGAAGATAAGGAAAATATTATATCGCTCTACAACGAGCACGGTTACCGCGATGCTCTTATCGTGTCGGACAGCGTGGTGCCTGTTAATGACGACAGGGTCGACATCTATCTGAATATCGAGGAGGGTAATAAGTACTACCTTCGTGGTATAAATTGGGTTGGTAACAGTGTCTACTCGACAGCGCAGCTTAACTATCTGTTGGGTATGAAGGCCGGTGATGTCTATAATCAGAAACAACTCGACGAGCGTCTGAATACCGACGAGGATGCTGTGCAGAAAATGTACTACAATGAGGGATATGTGTTCTTGCGTATGGTACCCATCGAGATGAGCGTGGATAACGACTCGGTAGACCTTGAGATTCGTATGCAAGAGGGCTCGCAGGCTACTATCGACCGTGTCAAAATCAGCGGTAACGACCGTCTTTACGAAGAGGTCGTGCGTCGTGAGTTGCGTACACTGCCGGGTAATCTCTTCTCAATGGCAGGAGTAGAGCGCTCTTATCGTGAGATTGCACAGATGGGACACTTTGACCCCGAGAAGGTAAATCCTAATATTGTGCCCAACGAGCAGAAGGGTACTGTTGATGTCGATTGGCAGCTTGTATCGAAGAGCAGCGACCAGATTGAGGTGTCGGCAGGATGGGGACAGACCGGTGTAATTGGTAAGCTATCGCTTAAATTCACCAATTTCTCTATGCGTAACCTATTCCGTAAGGATGGTAACCGCCGAGGCATTATTCCGCAGGGTGATGGTCAGACACTTACCATAAGTGCCCAGTCCAACGGACAGTACTATCAGTCGTACAGTGTTTCCTTCTTCGACCCCTGGTTCGGCCGCAAGCGTCCCAATTCGTTCTCGGTGTCGGCATTTATGTCGGTACAGACCGACGTAGCAAGCAGCTATTATAACTCGGCTTACTACAATAACTATTATAATTACCTCTATGGCTATGGTAACTATAACAACTATGGCTACGGATATAATAATATGACGTCGTACTACGACCCTGACAAATATATAAAGATGTATGGTTTGTCAATAGGATGGGGACGTCGTCTGCGTTGGCCCGATGACTTCTTCCAGTTCTCGGCCGAGTTGAACTATCAGCTCTACTCGCTGAAGGATTGGCAGTACTTTCTTATTACCGATGGACATTGTAATAACATAAACCTTACATTGTCGCTCTCGCGTAATTCGGTTGATAACCCCTTGTATCCGCGTCACGGCTCCGAGTTCTCGCTCTCGGCATCGTTTACTCCTCCATATTCGGCATTCGATGGAAAGGATTATGCCAACCTCGCCAAGGATCCCAAGAGCTCTACTTACAAGCAAGAGTTGCGTGATAAACATAAGTGGATAGAGTACTACAAGATTAAGTTCCGCAGCAAGACATTTACCTCGCTCACCGAGGGTAAGTACAATCTTGTGCTTATGACACGTGCCGACTTTGGTATCTTGGGCAGCTACGACAAGAATAAGAAGTCGCCGTTCGAAACATTCTATATGGGTGGTGACGGTATGAGCGGATACTCGTACAACTATGCAACCGATATGATTGCTCTGCGCGGATATGATAACGGTAGTCTCACTCCCTATGGCTACGAGGGTTATGCATACACTCGTTTGGGTATGGAGCTGCGTTTCCCCTTTATGCTGCAGACATCGACCAATATCTATGGTCTTGCCTTTGTCGAGGGCGGTAACACTTGGACCGATGCCGGTAAGTTTAACCTGTTCGACCTGAAACGCAGTGCAGGTGTGGGTGTACGCATCTATTTGCAGATGATTGGTCTTATTGGTATCGACTGGGCTTACGGATTCGATAAATTGTTCGGCTCATCGCAGTATAGTGGCAGTCAGTTCCACTTCATATTGGGACAGGAGTTCTAACAGAGTATTAACGGGCGCTCCCGGTGGGCGCCATAAATGAAACGTTATTATGAAGAGATTTTTGTTAATGACAATCCTATCGTGCTTTGTGGCAATAGGAGCACAGGCGCAGAAATATGCGCTGATTGATATGGAGTATATATTAAAGAATATACCCGCGTACGAGCGTGCAAACGAGCAACTCAACCAGCAGTCGAAACGTTGGCAAGGAGAGATTGATGTGCTTGTGGAGCAGGCACAGACGCTCTATAAAAAGTATCAGAGCGAGTCGATGTTTCTAAGTGACGAGCAGCGTACACAACGCGAGGAGGAGATTCTTGCTACCGAGAAGAAGGCAAGTGAACTGAAGCGCCTCTATTTTGGTGCCGATGGCGAGCTGTATAAGAAACACGAGAGCCTTATAGCACCTATTCAGGACGAGATATATAACGCTGTAAAGGATATATGTGAAACAAAGGGCTACTCAATGGTGATAGACCGTGCTTCGGCATCAAGTATAATATATGCTTCGCCAAAGATTGATATAAGCAACGAGGTGCTCTCTAAACTTGGGTATTCCAATTAATTGTGCTATCTTTGAAATAAATTTCGAAGATTTTAGGCACTCGCTGCAAAATATTCAAGCAAGCTTGGCTTTATTTCGCTCGTTTGTTGCTATCTTTGCAGGCCGATAACGCAATATAAACAAGAAGTTAATAATCTAAATATAAAGAAAATGAAAAAGATTTTGATTCTTATGTTGATGATGGCTCCTTTGAGCATCATTGCACAGACACAGAAGTTTGGTTATGTAAACGCTAATGCCATTATGCAGATAATGCCCGAGTTTACAAAGGCTCAGGCCGACCTTAAGACCTTGGAGAAGCAGTACTCGGATGAGCTTGAACGTCTGCGTACCGAGCTCGAGAAGAAAGGTCTGCAGTTTGAGCAACTCAAGGATTCACTTCCTCAGAATATCCTTCAGCGTCGCTATACCGAGCTTCAGGAGCTTAATACACGTCTTGAGCAGTACTATCAGGAGAGCGTTCAGAACTTGAAGCAGGCCGAGCAGACTAAGATTGTTGAGGTGAGCAAGGTGCTGTCGGATGCTATTCAGCGAGTAGGTCGCGACGGCGGATACGTTTGCGTATTTGACATTGCAGGTGGTGTACCCTACATCAGCGAGACTCTCTGCGAGGATGTAACAGAGAAGGTTAAGGCGGTGTTGGGAATAACCGGTTCGGCTGCTCAACAGAAGAAGTAATAGGTCTCTGTAGTAGATAAATGAGAGGGTGGCCCTGAAAGGCTTCCCTCTTATGTATTTAGAAGCTGTTTAAATTTCTAAAAAAAATATTCATATAGAATCTGACGTTTTCGTCGTTTTTTATATTCAAAAATGCCTGTTTGTTTCTTTTTTGCGGTTACATAGCCCGCTGTGCGCCCTTAAAATATAAATAAACATCCAATTTTTGCTCTATAAAAAACTTGACGATATAAATTTAAACAGCTTCTTAAAAACTTTCATAAATAGCTGCAAAAACAACAAAGGAAATACTTGAAAGCGATGCGAAAAATTTTATTAATTCTGCTTATGCTCCCACTCGCTGCAGTGGCGCAGGTACGCTTTGGCTACCTCAACTATAGCGAGGTAGTGCAGCAGGTACCACAATATAAAGAGGCTCAGAAACATTACGAAGAACTATTGAAACGTTGCGAACAGGAACTTGTACGTAACGAGGAGGAACTCACACGTAACTATGTATCGTTTCTCGATGGTCAGCGCGAGTTTCCCGAGCTAATATTACGTAAACGCCAGAAAGACCTGCAGGACCTTGTCGACCGCAGTGTCGTCTTTCGCGACCAGGTGAAGAAGTGGCTCATACAAGCTCACGACTCACTGTTTGCCCCCGTCAACGCCATTGTCGACAACGCTATTGCACGTGTCTGTATGCATAACGAGCTTGCCTATGTGATAGATACCGAAAAAGCAGGTTATCTCTTTGTTAACCCTGCAATGGGTTATGATGTAACAATGGCTGTTGTAAATACTATATTGAAAAATGGTGAGCCACAGACAATACAGGCTACAGATGGTCGCCAGTTCCTACTTAAAGATTCTATCCCTAATGATACGCTGCCACTTGTGGTAAAAGATGAAGCGGATGTTGTAGAGAGTGAAGAGGGTAGTGCCGAAGGAGAGAATGAGGCTGCCGAGGGTGCATTCCATTAAGGACTTCTTTAAAATAATCAATTATGTCTGAAATTGTGCAACTGCCACAAGCTGCGGGACCGATAGGAGTTTTTGATTCAGGTTACGGTGGGCTTACGATATACAGCGAGATAAAGAGGCTGATGCCTGAGTATGACTATCTCTATTTAGGTGATAATGCGCGAGCACCATACGGAACACGCTCTTTTGATGTGGTGTATGAGTTTACTCGTCAAGCTGTGGAATTTCTTTTCAAACAGGGTTGCCATCTGGTTATCCTTGCTTGTAATACGGCATCGGCAAAGGCGCTGCGTAATATCCAACAGCTCGACCTGCCTGCCCTCGACCCTTCGCGTCGCGTGCTTGGTATTATCCGTCCTACCGTAGAGTGCATTGGCTGTATAACGAAAAGCCGCCACGTAGGAGTGCTGGCAACCGAGGGTACTATAAAATCGATGTCCTATCCGCTGGAGATAACGAAACTGTTTCCTGATATTCAGGTGGCGGGTAAGGCTTGTCCTATGTGGGCTTCATTGGTAGAGGCTAACGAACATCTTACTCCCGGTGCCGACTACTTTGTGAAACGTGATGTTGAGGCTCTGCTCGAGCGCGACCCGGAGATTGATACAGTGATACTCGGTTGCACTCACTATCCGCTGCTATATGATAAGGTACGTAGTTTCGTTCCCGCAGGGGTGAGTGTACTTACACAGGGCGAGGCTGTTGCAACCTCACTTAAGGATTATCTTGCACGACACACCGATATTGAAGCCCTTTGTACAAAAGGGGGAGATACGACATTTTATACAACCGAGTCGGCCGAGAAGTTTCGCCAGCAGGCATCGCGCTTTCTGAATCATCCGGTGAAGGCCAACAGAATTTCTTTGGTGTAAGATGGTTTGAGTGTTTATTTTACAGGAAAAACGATATTGTATAGGCCAATATAAATATTAGGAGGTAGCTTTTTGTGAGCTATCTCCTAATATTTATAACCACCGTTTAGAATCTTTTTTGTAAGTATCTTTACCGGTATTGCAACGGCAATGAGTCCCACTGCTACTACTGTGCCAAAGACAAGCAGAATGTCGGTAAAGTGAACATCTACAGGGTAGCTGTCTACAATGAGATTATTTCCGGAGCCGCCTAAGGCAAGCAGTCCCCAATGCTCTTGAGCAAGACATACAGCCACACCTGTTAAAATACCTATAATAGCTCCTATAGAAGAGATTAAAATGCCCTCGCTTACAAAAATGTTTACGATTAATCGGTCGTTCGCACCCAAGCTGCGAAGTGTCGAGACATCCTTGCGCTTCTCGAGAATGAGCATCGATAGTGAGCCGATTATATTGAAACAGGCTACCAATAGGATGAATGTGAGGAAAATATAAGATATAAACTTCTCAATCTCCATAATCCTGAAAATATCCTCCTGCTGCTCGCGACGGTCTTTTACCTCGTATCCTTCGCCTAAGATTTTAGTAATAGCATTTTTTGTTGCTTTTAGGTCGCTATGTGGCAATAGATGCAGTTCGAGGCTGCTCACCTGTGATGCACCTCGTGTAAAAAGCTTGCGAGTGAAATCAATAGATGTCAGAATGTAATTATCGTCATATTCGGCCTGATTCACAACAAAAATATATCCCGATGCTTGCAGGTAGTCTTTGTTGAAATTGGCTGCCGGGTTTGTGAGGCTTACCTTTTTCCCTCGGCGTGGTGTGAAAATCTCGTATGGGCGTACAAAGGAGATTCCGCTGTTGAGCGTTGTTACAAGCCCTGCACCGGGTATTGCGTAGTTGGCGATACTATCGGCAAGTATTGTGGAGCCATTGCCTATTAGTACATCCTTAATGTTTGTCTGTTGCGTGTAGTTCGCTTCTACACCTTTCAAAGTGACCATTACTTGCCGTCCGCCATATTGCACCATTGCTTTCTCTTCGATACACTGTGTGACAACGCTCACTTGCGGTATCTCTCTCAGTCGCTCAAGCATTGTTGTGTCGGCTGTGAATACCTTGCCTTGTGTCGCGCTTATCCTTATGTCGGGGTTAAAGGCTGTCGACTGTATCTCTACCAATTTACCGAATCCGTTGAATACCGATAGGGTACACACCATTGCAAGGGTGGCAAGGGCCACTCCTGCAATTGATACTCCCGAGATAATGTTTATTACCTGATGGCTCTTTTTCGATAGCAGGTATCGCTTGGCTATGTAAAGTGGCAGGTTCATTAAAACGGAAACTCCTTAGTCTTTCAATAGTTGGTCGATGTGCTCGATGTAATCGAGTGAGTCGTCCTGATAGAAACGCAGCTCGGGGATGATGCGCAACTGGTGTCTTACGCGGTTGCCAAGCTCGAAGCGGATTGCCTTTGTATTATTGGTAAGGTGTTCGATAATCTCGCCTGCCTTCTCCGAGGGGAATATGCTCAGATAGGCTTTGGCAATACCAAGGTCGGGGCTTACACGTACTACACTTACCGATACCATTACGCCGCGCATCTCTTTTGTCATTCTAAGGAATATGTCGCTTAGTTCCTTTTGTATAAGGCGCGAAATTTTGTTCTGTCTTGTACTATCCATTTTTTTACTGTTTTTTTCTTATTATTGTTAATCCGTCGCGCAGGGGTAGTATAACCTCCTCTACGCGCTCATCGGCACGAACATAGTCGTTGAAGGCTCTTACGCCGTTTGTCTGGGCATCTTTGTAAGCCGGGTCGATTACGTGACCGTCCCATAGGGTGTTATCGGCAAGAATCCAACCGCCGTCACTCAAGTGCTCTAATGCCATTTCGTAGTAGGCAATATACTCGCGTTTGTTGCCGTCGATAAATGCAAGGTCGAATTTTACCCCCATTTGCGGTACTCTCTCCAAGGCACTGCCTATCGTAAAGATAATTTTATCAGATACGGGCGAGCCCTCTATCCAACGGCGTGTAAAATCCTCTAACTCATCGTCGACCTCGAACGTATACAGCTTACCTTCGTCGTCGAGTCCCTCGGCCATACATATTGCCGAATATCCTGTATAAGTGCCAATCTCAAGGATGTTTTTGGGACGAATCATCTTTACCAACAGTTTCAGCAGGCGTCCTTGTACGTGTCCCGATGCCATATGAGGGTTCAGAATCTCAATGTTTGTGGCGCGGTACAGACGATACAGATAGTCGCCCTCGGGGCTGCTGTGTTCAGCAATGTAATCGTCGAGTCTTTCGTCTATGCTCATTGTTCCGAAATTTATGCCGCGAAGATACACAAAAAAATGCAATTTCTTTTAAAGAAATAAGAACTGCTTCCTAATTTTCAGAAATCAAGTGTTATTTTTGTCCCGTAATTGAGAAGTTGTTTAAATTTTTAAAACGTATTTTATTATAGAAACTGGCTATTTCGCCGTTTTTTATATTCAAAAACGTCTGTTTCTTTCTTTTTCGCAGTTACATAGCCCGCTATGTGCCCTTGAAAAATAAATAAACATCCAATTTTTGCTCTATAAAAAACTT
>JAGCKB010000029.1 GCA_017647725.1 Bacteroidaceae bacterium | reverse complement strand
GATACCATTAGATAATCAATTTAAATCAATACGTATGAAATTATTTAAAAGAATCGCAAGCAGCCTCCTTTTGGCGCTCTTTACAATGTCAGTTGCAGCCCAAAGCATCGACATTAATCCAAAGCCCCGAGATATAAAATGGGGAACAGAGAAAGCATTTGACAAGACAACCGACTTTAAATTGAAAGGTGCCGACAAAGCCGATGCCGATGCTGTGAATCTGCTTAAAGCACATTTCGGAACCGAAAAAGGTAAAGTGCAGATTATAATTGGCGAAAGAGGCGACAAGGCTGTAAAGAAGTATGCAAAGCTTATCCCCTCAAAAAGCGAGGGTTACTACCTGAGCATCGATGGAAACAAAGTTGTAATTGCCGGTAACGACGAACGTGGTACCTACTACGGTGTACAGACATTCCTACAGATTGCCTCGCAGCCCCAGGTAATGAATGTTACCGTAACCGACTATCCCAGCATAAGCGAGCGCGGTCTTGTAGAGGGCTACTATGGTAACCCCTACAGCGAGAGCGACCGTATGGATCTTTTCAAGTTCTTCGGTCGTCAGAAGATGAACGTATATATCTACGGTCCCAAAGACGACGTATATCACAAGCAGTTGTGGCGCGAGCCCTATCCCCAAGAGCTTGGTAACAAGATTGCCGAGTATGCAGCAGCAGCAAAGGCCAATAAGGTAGACTTCATCTGGGCCATCCACCCGGGAGTAGATATCAAATGGAACAATGCCGACAGCGTAAACATCGTAAACAAACTAAAGAAGATGTACGACCTGGGCATACGCACCTTCGCTGTATTCTTTGACGATATTTGGGGTGAGGGCACAAAGGCCGACAAGCAGGCCGGTCTTATGAACTACATCGTGGAGGAGCTCAACAAGTCATACGACGACGTTAACCCCCTTATCATCTGCCCCACACAGTATAACAAAGGCTGGACAAGCGGCGACTACCTTAATGTGCTTGGCACCAAGATGGACAAGAGCGTACGCATTATGTGGACAGGAAACAGCGTTGTCGATATGATTGAGATGAACGATATGCAGTGGATTAACGAGCAGATAAGCCGCAAAGCATATATATGGCTCAACTATCCTGTAACCGACTACTGCATCAACCGTATGCTGATGGGGCCCACCTGGGGCAACGGTTCGGATATTGCAGAGACACTCGGAGGATTTACATCCAACCCAATGGAGTATGCTATGGCATCTAAGCTATCACTCTTCAGCATTGGTGACTACTGCTGGAATATGGAGGCATACGACGCCAACGAATCTTGGGAGCAGGCTATCGAGTATCTGATGCCACGTAACCGCGAGGCTTTCCACTTCTTCTGCGAAAACAACGTCGACCTGGGAACTACAGCACACGGCCTGCGTCGTCCCGACGAATCGCCCGAGTTCGTTAAGGTAAAAGCCGAGTTCGAGAAGAATATAACAGCAAAGGACACTGTGGCAGCAGTAGCAGCAGTACGCGCACATATGCAGAAATTTGTCAACGTAGCAAAGACCTTGCAAACAACCGACGAGGCACCCGAGCTCATTGCCGAGATTAAGCCCTGGCTCGTGTGTATGCAGTATGTAGGCGAGCGCGGAAACCATCTTATGGATATGTTCGATGCACTAAGCAGCAAGAACCCCGAGGCATTTGTAAACAGCTATCTCAAGTATCAGGAGCTGACAGCTGCGCAAGAGAAACTGCGTTCACGCGACTTCGAGGGTTCACTCAAATGGGCAAAACCCGAGGTTGCGATGGTACACGTATCGCCCTTCCTCAAGAGCACCGTATCTCAGCTAATCAACATCTACAAGAGTCGCTACAACTACCGCATCGATGTATTCCCCGCACAGGAGGTCGAGAATGGTACATACTTCATCAAGTACAACGGCAAATACCTGACAAACAGCACTCCCAACGTAGCACGCAGCACCCCCGAGTGGATAGAGAAGCGCGACGACGTACGTCCCCAGCGTCAGGAGTGGCACATCACCCTTGACCCCCAGACAGGACGTTACAAGATTACAAACGCCGAGGACAGCCGCTACCTTAACGAGTATGGCCGTTTCAGCGCAGGCAGCAGCAATCCCTACGACGCTTCTTGGCACACATTCAACATTATGCGCCTTGCCAACGGCAAATATTGCATACAGAATGCAGGCAACGCAGGAAACAAATTCTGGTCGGCCGACGAGAACAAAGTACAGCAAGGCGGTAATAAGCTGGCACCCGAGCAGTTCATCTTCGACCTTGAGCCTATCAGCGGTGCTAAGGAGGAGAGTTTCATCGAGGAGGATGCAGTGTACTATATTAAGTGCGGCAACAGCTACCTTACAAATAACGGTAGCGAGGTAATATTTACAAAGACTACAACCCCCGAGAAGGCCAATGAGTGGAAGTTCACAAAAGACCCCGAGGGAATGAACCACTACAAGTTGACAAGCAACCTCGACGGACGTTACTTGAACGAGTATGGTAAATTTGGCGCAAACAACTATCTTGCATCGTGGAACACCTACCTCATCCTTATGATGAACGGTAAATTCTCGATACAGACAACCCAGGATTCAGGCGTACACTTCTGGAACCGAGACGGAGCCAACATTATTCAGGACAGCAGCCTCTCACGCTCGACAAGCTACGTATTCGAAATCATAAAAAAAGTAGAGACAAAGAAAAACAAGAAATAACATCATTTCTTTTGACACTTTAAAGCATTATGGCAGCGCCGATTGGTGCTGCCATAATGCTTTAAAGAGAGATAGATAGGCGGTTGTTAATAAGTTAACAAAAAATAAGAGTATTGTATATGTTTTTTTCCTTACCTTTGCAAATAAAATAGCGAAGATAGTGCGGCGAGCGAGACACAAATTCAGGTCTTTCCCGGCAAAGACAGATACTATCATCGCAACGACATAACAACTACACACTATTGCAGTATCGGTAAGAGAGAAAGATGCTTGCGAATTATCCGCAACACAATATTGAAGAGAAACGAGTGCCGACACTGCCCGTTTGTTATATAATTACTTTAGAAAGTTAAAAGATATGGGAAAAGTAATAGCATTAGCTAACCAAAAGGGAGGAGTAGGCAAGACAACCACAGCAATTAACCTTGCAGCGTCACTTGCCACATATGAGAAGAAAGTATTGGTAATTGATGCCGACCCACAGGCAAATGCCTCATCGGGTCTTGGAATTGATATACGCGAGATAGAGTGCTCTATATATGAATGTCTTATAAACAAATCGGCACCGGCCGAGGCAATACACAACACCTGCATCGAGGGACTTGACATTATCCCCTCACACATCGACCTTGTAGGTGCCGAAATTGAGATGCTCGACCTGCCCAATCGCGAAAAGATTATGCGCGAGGCATTAGCACCACTGAAAGACAAATACGATTACATACTCATCGACTGTTCGCCCTCGCTTGGTCTTATAACAGTAAATTCACTCACCGCTGCCGACTCGGTGATAATACCCGTACAATGCGAGTATTTTGCGCTTGAGGGCATAAGCAAGCTCTTGAATACCATAAAGATAATAAAATCGAATCTGAACCCCAAGCTCGACATCGAAGGCTTTCTGCTGACAATGTTCAACTCACGACTGCGACTGAGCAATCAGGTATACAACGAAGTAAAGAAGCACTTCCGCGAGCTTGTATTCGAGACAGTTATACTGCGTAACACCCGATTGGGCGAGGCTCCGAGTATGGGCATACCTGTTATCCTGTACGATGCCGACTCTACAGGAGCCAAGAACTATCTATCTTTGGCACAAGAGATTATAAACCGTAAATAACAAACACAAATATGGCACCTAATAAGAAATTTACTTTAGGACAAGGATTGGGACGAGGATTAGATGCTCTAATCTCGACCGAGGCTGTGCGCACATCGGGCTCGTCATCTATAGGCGAGATTGAATTAGCGCAGATAGAGGCCAACCCCAACCAGCCGCGTCGCGAGTTCGACAAAGAGTCGTTGCAAGAGCTTGCCGACTCTATTGCCGAGATTGGTGTTATACAACCTATCACACTGCGCAAGGTAAGCGACGAGAAATATCAGATTATTGCAGGAGAGCGCCGTTTCCGCGCGTCACAGATGGCAGGCAAAGAGACAATACCTGCATATATCTTAGAGGCAAGCGACGAGAACACTATGGAGATGGCACTCATTGAGAATATTCAGCGCGAAGACCTAAACGCAATGGAGATTGCGCTTGCCTATCAGCAACTTATAGAGCAACATAACCTATCGCAAGAGCAACTGAGCAAACGTGTTGGAAAAGGACGTGCCACAGTTGCCAATTTCCTGCGTCTGCTACGCCTGCCTGCCGCAATACAGATGGCACTGAAAGAGAAGAGCATTGATATGGGACACGCCCGCGCTCTACTCTCGCTCGAGAGTCCATCGGAACAGATAGCACTCTTTAAAGAGATACAGCAGAAGAGCTATTCGGTACGTCAGGTCGAGGAGATAGTACGCGAAAAGAAGAACAGCTGCAACGAGGCAACCCAGAGCGACACCCCAAAAGCCGAGAGTGACAACAAACAAGGTGCCGAATTCCATCAACTAAAAAGACAGTTGACCCAGTTCTTCCAGACACCCGTACAGCTCACCTGTAATGCAAAAGGAAACGGCAAGATAAGCATCAAGTTCAAAAACGAGCAAGAGCTTGAGCGCATCATTGCTATATTCGACAAACTAAACGCACAATAATGAGTAGTATGAAACAGTTCTTGGCACAAGCCCGTTATTGGTTAACAGTATCAGTAACCCTGATACTTATACTGTTTACATCAACCGATGCTGTAGCACAAAGTAGCGACAGTATAATAGCAATACGCCAAGACTCACTCATAAAAATTGAGATGCGAAAAGACTCGCTTCTCATAGAAAAGACCTACAAAGAGGTAGAAAGCGAACTATCGGCCGACAGCAGCCGCGTGTCGATGAAGCGCAGCCAGCCACTGGCAACCCCACTGAAGCCACGCTTTATCCCCGACCCCCAAAAAGCGACCTGGTTGGCAGTTGTATTCCCCGGTGCGGGACAGATTTATAACCGCAAATACTGGAAGCTACCCATCGTCTACGGAGGATTCATAGGATGCCTCTATGCCTATAACTGGAACGGGCAGATGTATAGCGACTACCGTCAAGCCTACCTCGATATTATGGACACCGACCCCAATACAAACTCGTACGAGGACTTTTTCCGTCCCGGATACGATTTCGAGAAGAACAAAGACTACCTTAAGGAGGTCTTCAAGAAGCGCAAAGACCGTTACCGTCGTTGGCGCGACCTCAGCGTCTTTGCCTTTGCAGCCGTATATGCCCTCTCGATAATAGACGCATACGTCGATGCACAGTTATCGAGTTTCGATATAAGCGACGATATAAACCTATCGGTCAATCCCCAGTTTATACCAAGCGACACAAGAGGCAGCAACTTCTACGGTCTGAACTGCAATATCACATTCTGACAGACAGGTGATAGAAAACAGGTTATCGACCACTCCTCTCATTTTATATATGCCAAAGAATAGAAGTGGACAAAACTACAATACGAACAAAAACAACTATGCAACGTTATATACCAAGAAAATTCACACTGCTAACAATATGTATGCTCTTCTGTTGTTCACTTTGGGCACAGGAATACAACGATGAGACAGCATCGGACACCATTGACATCAACGAGAACATCGCAGAGAGCGACGAAGAAGAGAATATAATAGACAACTTGGAACTGTTCATTGTAACAGATAGCAGCGCCATCGCCTATAATATGCCACGCTCGGCATTGGACGGCGTTATTATGGACGAGGACAGCATTGTATTCGACCTCCCCGTAGGAATGTCAATGAATATCGACAGTCTGCTCAACAGTTGGTATGCACGCAACCTGCTAAAGAGCCTCGACTGCGACTCACGCGATGTAAGCCCTCGCGTATTCAGCGACTCAGTGTATGCACAACGTCTCTATGCAATGCCCACTATAATGAATATGCCCTACAACAGTGTGGTGAGACAATATATCGACCGATATTCGACAAAGAACCGTTCTTTAGTCTCATACGCACTGGGAATATCGCATTTCTATATGCCCATAATAGAGGAGGCAATAGACCGATACGAAATGCCCCACGAACTAAAATATCTGCCCATAGTAGAGTCGGCTATGAAGCCAAAGGCAGTATCACCCGTAGGAGCTAAAGGATTGTGGCAGTTTATGTTCGGCACAAGCAAGCTATATGGTCTTAAGTCGAACAACTACATCGAGGAGCGCTTCGACCCTATAAAATCGACCGATGCCGCTATGCGTTACCTGCGCGACCTCTACAAGACCTTTGGCAGTTGGGATCTTGCATTGGCAGCATACAACTGCGGCCCCGGACGAGTAAAGAAAGCCATTCTGCGCTCGGGTAAAAAGGATTTTTGGGGCATATACAGATATCTGCCTAAGGAGACACGCGGTTACGTGCCTGCATTCATTGCAGCCAACTACATTATGACCTACCACGAGGAGCACGGAATATGCCCGATGGAGCCTAATGTGCCAATAACAACCGACACACTGCACATCACACGCAACCTGCACTTTGCGCAGATAGCCGATATGTGCAACGTTCCACTCGAAGAGATACGCGCAATAAATCCGCAATATGTACGTGACATTATCCCCGGCAATAACGAGCCTTGCGTCATCCGCCTCACTAACGAGACAATAACACGCTTTATCGGTGTCGGCGACTCGATATACATTCACGACGAGGAGAAATATTTCCCCAAGGACAAAGTCGATAAAATGCTGAAAGAGGCAAAGGAAAACAACGAATGGGGAAGCGGAGGCGTTATAAGACATAAGATACGCAGCGGAGAGAACCTCGGCAGCATAGCACGAAAATACCGTGTAAAAGTATCACAACTGAAAAAGTGGAATAATCTGAAGAACTCGAACATACGCGCCGGACGCTATCTGAAGATATATAAATAGTACGACTATGGGACAGGACGACGAGATAAAGACAATGAACGAAGAGGCAGCAATAAACGCCGCCTTTCAGGATATTTTAGACATATATCTGGCATCGCAGCACAGAAAAAAAGTTGAGCTCATAACAAAAGCATTCAACTTTGCCCGCCAGGCGCATAAAGGAGTGCGCCGTCACAGCGGCGAGCCATATATTATGCACCCGCTCGCCGTAGCCCGCATAGTATGCGCCGAGATTGGCCTCGGCTCGACATCTATATGCGCCGCCCTGTTGCACGACGTTGTAGAGGACACCGACTACACCGTAGAGGACATACGCAACCTCTTTGGCGAGAAGATAGCGATGATAGTCGACGGACTGACAAAAATATCGGGCGGAGTATTCGGTATGCAGGCATCGGAGCAAGCCGAGAACTTCAAAAAGCTACTGCTTACGATGAGCGAGGACATACGCGTTATCCTCATCAAGATAGCCGACCGACTGCATAATATGCGCACACTGGAGTTTATGCCCGTAAACAAACAGTACAAGATTGCAGGAGAGACACTATACATCTACGCCCCCATCGCCTACCGTCTGGGACTCAGCAAAATAAAGACCGAGCTCGAGAACCTCAGTTTCCGCTACGAGCACCCCGAGGAGTATGCCAAGATAGAGAAGAAGATAGAAAAGACACAACAAGAGCGCGACGTACTATACTCCGAGTTCACCACCCCCATCTGCCAGAGCCTCGAGAAGATGGGATGTAAATTCTACATCATAGGTCGCGTAAAATCGCCCTACTCTATCTGGAACAAAATGCAGAAGAAGCACGTTGCTTTCGAGGATATATACGACATTCTTGCCGTAAGAATAATATTCACCCCAAAAGACATTGAGGACGAGAACAACGAATGCTTCAAGATATATAATGCCATCACACGCATATACGACGCTCATCCCGACCGTCTGCGCGACTGGCTTAACAAGCCACGTGCCAACGGCTATCGCGCCCTGCACGCCACATTTATGAGCAAGCGCGGCGAGTGGATAGAGGTACAGATACGTAGCGAGCGTATGAACGAGGTTGCCGAGCAAGGTATCGCCGCCCATTGGAAATACAAGAACCAAGGCGAAGCCGACAGCAGCGAGGGACAGCTCGACAACTGGCTGCACACCATTAAGGAGATTCTCGATGACCCCCAGCCCAACGCCCTCGACTTCCTCGACACAATAAAGCTGAACCTCTTTGCCACCGAGATTTTCGTGTTCACCCCCAAAGGCGAGATTAAGACAATGCCACAGAACTGCACCGCCCTCGACCTTGCCTACAGCATACACACCTTCTTGGGTAACCACTGTATAGGCGCCAAAGTGAACCACCGCCTCGTATCCCTGAACCACGTACTGAACAGCGGCGACCAGGTCGAGATTCTCACATCGAACTCACAGCACGTCGATGCCTCGTGGCTCACCTTTGTAACAACAGCCAAAGCACGTACAAAGATACAGGCAGCCCTGCGCCGTCAGAAACGCATCCTGCAACGCGATGGTGAGGAGCTACTTGCACAGTTCCTCGAGAAAGAAGAGCTTGGCAACTACAGCAATAATATTGAGAAAATATGGAAGCAACACAATCTCGATAGCCGCGAACAACTGCTCGAAGCTATCGGCAGCGGCAGCATCGTCCTTGGCAGCGACGACAAAGACGCACTTCTGGGCAACAAGAAATTCCGCTTCCCCTCATTCTCATTCTTCAGCCGAAGCAAGAGCAATAAGCCCACAGCAGAGCCCGAGCGCTTCGACACCGTCGACCGCAAACGCCCCCTTAACATTACCGACGACACTCTGCACAGCAGCTACATAATAGCCGACTGCTGTAAGCCAATCCCCGGTGACGACATACTTGGCTACTACGACGAGAATAACCGCATTGTAATACACAAGCGCAAATGCCCCATTGCCGACACACTAAAGAGCAGCCACGGCGACCGCATCCTAGCCGCCAATTGGGACACCCACCGTACACTCCATTTCCAGGTTCCCATTATGGTAAAGGGAATAGATGGCATAGGTGTGCTGAACGAGATTACCACGATTATATATCAAGAACTTGGCATCGGCATACAGAAGATGACCATAGAGAGCAAAGACGGTATCTTCGAGGGTACAATATGGGTAAATGTGCACGATGTAGAGGAGGTACGAAAAATATGTGACACACTAAAGAAAGTGAAGAACATACAAACCATAGCACGCATAGACTAACCCGACTGGTTAGTCTATGTTTTTTATAGACAATCTGCAACTATATATTAAAATTATTTGTTTTTATTTCGAACAATTCATATTCTATAAAAAAGCATTATATTTGCGGTATAATAGTTTATGTATAGCACAATGAAATATAATATTCGAGACATAATTGAGTATATAATTGCCTTGGTGAATGAGTTTGCCAAGCGATTTGGTTTGACTGAAAAGCAAGCCTACAGATATATTCGTATGCATCAGGGTATAGCTTTTGTTGAGCAAAACTATGGAATCATTCATACGCTTGATTTTAATGAGGCGGTGGATAGCGTTGCGCTATATTGTCGTAGAAAGGGAGGTAGATTATGATTCTGTATCATGGTTCAAATATGGCCATCGACAAGATAGTTGTATGATATTGTATATGGCCCTATTGCAAACGATAAGGTAGGATTGCAGATTCGCAAACTTAAGGATGGCTCTATTGATAAAGCGGAGTTCCTCAATAGACTTAAGTATATGAAAGGGATAACATACCAGTATTATTTTGGAACAGAAAAATCCATTCAATACCTTAAAAAGTTATGACGGATGCTGATTTTAACTATATGAAAGAGGCGTTAGCTGCCGACCTTGCAGAACTTCTTGCAAAGGACTTTGATATGACCATTACTGAGGCTCTTGATACAATGTATGGTTCCGAGACTTATTCAAAGCTGTGCGATCCTAACACCGGACTATATTTTCAAAGTTCACAGTATGTATATTCATTTTTGAAAAGTGAGTTGCTAACTGCGAGGTTGGGATAATATACATATATACTCATTACATAAGATGCGTGGCAATTACTATCAGACCAAAATATTCGTAAGCTAGCTACCAAATCTAAAATAACAGAACCCGTCAGCATCCCGTAGGGCCTGCTGGCGGGTCGTTTTTTTGTGATATTTTTTTGTTCTTCTAATCTTATTTATTAAAGAAATAATATTCCTATATGAGCATTGATTGTAAAAAATGACTATCTTTGCCGAAGTTGGTGGAGAGAAAACCACCAATGTAAGTAAGCATTTTGTTTAAGTCCAAAACAGAAATTCGCCAAAATTTTCAACCAAGGACTGGAACAATCAATGCTCATTCTGTGTATATATTACGGACGTGCGCGTTCTGCACTCTTCCCACGTATATATCACGGCGTGGGAATATTGTTTCTTCTAAGTTCATTTGGTTAAGGCGTTTGGCGATGCCTCTGTTTTATGGACGTAAGGCAATAAGTCTCACGTCTTTTTTGTACTCGTTGCCAAAGAGCATCGGTGAGACTATAAGTTTTTTTCAAGTATTCAAGTAGATATTATTTAAACTTAAAAACTTATAGTGTTATGAAACATCTAATTAAACCATTATTAACAGCACTGCTGTTGCTGTGTAGTGCAGTAATAAATGCGCACGATTTTCGGGTCGATGGGATTTATTACAATATTTTGTCCGAAGAGGATAAAACCGTTGAGGTGACGTATAGGGGTAGTTCCTTTTCATCTTATTCCAATGAATACTCAGGTTCTGTTGTTATTCCAAAAGAAGTAAGTTATAAAGGCGGTTCATACAAGGTAACAAGCATTAAAAGTAGCGCGTTCAGTGGTTGCAGCGGCCTTACTTCAATTGAAATTCCCTCGAGCGTTACCTCAATAAGCAGTAGTGCGTTCAATGGTTGCAGCGGCCTTGAAAGAATTTCAATTGATGTAAATAACAGCCATTATGACAGCCGCGATAATTGCAATGCTATTATAGAGATAGCAACCAATACTTTAATTGCCGGTTGTAAAAACACAGTTATTCCTAATACAATTACCTCAATAGGCAGTTGGGCGTTCGATGGTTGCAGCAGTCTTACAAGCATTACAATACCAAATAGCGTAACAAGCATAGGAAATGATGCGTTCGATGGTTGCAGCAGTCTTACAAGCATTACAATACCAAATAGCGTAACAAGCATAGGAAATGATGCGTTC
>JAGCKB010000289.1 GCA_017647725.1 Bacteroidaceae bacterium | reverse complement strand
TGTAATCTAATTCTCTCATGTGGTTGCACACTAAGATTTTTTGGTGTGTATCCGTTGCTTTTAACTGATAGGCGAACACGGCTGTTATCACCCTCTTGTGGCTTCTCACGTGTGACAAAGAAAAGACGCTCGGCAAGGGGGATGCTATCGTCGATGAATAAAACAGCACGGTTGACACCCTCTTTAAGTGTATTCTTGTCTATGGCAAATAACATGTTGCGGTTATGTGCATCGTAACGCTCGTAATAGATGATTTTACCGCGATGCAGTACTGCACATCCAAGCTCGGCCTCCTCTTCTAAGTTATTCTCTATGTTTATGCTTATATAATCCTTTCCATCCTCGATGCTCATAACAGCGCCCTCTTCCATAACTTCGGGCAACTCGAATTTCTCTTTTTTCTTGCCATCCAATAATATTGCCTCATATTTTACCCCTTTTTGCGGTGTAAATCTGAATAGGCCTTTACCAAAGTGTGTAGGTGTTGCCTCTAACAGCTTTTCGTTATTGGCAAGAATCGTTATACTGCGGTCGCTGTTTATTCCATCGTTGCCAAATACCTCAAATGCAACAAGAGACTCGATATTGTCGACAAGGTGACCACCCTCGGGATAGAATTTCACATCGTTTCGGGGTAAGTTGCTATGTACCCATTTGGGTGCTGGCTGCGTATGCTCATTGGTAAAAGCACTGCTCTTTTTATTCAGTCCGCTAAGGAAAGCGCGACGGCGGTCGAGCATATTCTTGAAATCCCAATTGTCGGCATTTATTCTGTCGAAAATGGGGAATACGCGGCTGAAAATGGCATCCTTCCCTCGGTTGAGCATATAGCGTGTGTAGGCACGAATCTCGTAATAACCCGATAGTAGTAGCGGGCTTAACTCGAACTCGCCATTACAGCATCCGCTATCGTCTATCTTATACTTTTTTGTCTCTACGACATATCCCTCGGGAGCAACAAGTTCTACATATAAAACCTTGCTTACAGTTGTTGGAGTGTTATCGGCTCCACTCATAACGTATGCTTTGAACCATATTGTCTCAGTAAGATAATAGGCTGTGTTGTCGAAATGCAGGTAAACGCGCTCCTCGGGAAATAGCGTCTCTATTGCTACAGAACGCAGAATAAGGTTGTCTAAATTGTTGCGTTCGGTGCTATCTGCTGCCGACTGAGCCGATAGTACGAGTGTTGATATTGTAAGCAGTGTTATAAATATAATCCTTTTCATAGCTTGTTATTTTAGTGGTGTTGTTCCTATCCATAATACGTCTCGGACACTGCTGCTCTCTTCTTTTTTACTGCTTAATACGAGGTTAGCGGTGTAGCGTGTCAAAATATCTTCATCCTCTTTGCTGATAAAGAGCTTCTTGTTGTCGCCTATGAATTTCCTTGCAGTTGCAATGGCATACTCTCTTAGTTGCGATATAGTGCCGATTTTGTTGTTACCTCGATACCCTTCGATGCTGACATTACAACCTTTTGTTAAATAGTTGGAAACTGTACCCTCGGCATCAATGTTAAACTGCATAATTACTGCGCATCTGTAGTTGTTACAGTTTGTTTCATTTACTACATTGTCAATAATTATATTTTTAGGATAGTTTTTGTATATAACCTTTTTCTCCTGTGCGGCACTGCTAATCTTGGTAGTGTCGGATTCCACCGGTGTAGGACTTTCCAGACGTTCTATATTCTGCTTTGTGACTGCAATTTTACCATCGGTCTCTCTCTTAATAATATTTTCTTTCTTTTTTACCTTTATATCGTCTGCAGTTGGTTGTAACGGCTTCTCTATCTTTATGGTATCGTTTTTCTCCTCAGGTTTTATAATTGTTGTAGTGACTGTTATCTGCTTATTCTCGTCACTGTATATATATATTGGCTTGGCAAAAAATATTACAGTTATTACAGATGCAGGTACTAAGTAGAGCCCTTTTAATAGTTTTACTTTGGCCGACCTGTCTCGTATCATCATCTCAACTCTCTTGCGTACACTCTTACAGCCGAAATTATTTACAAGAGAGTAGTGCTCATCGCCTATTGCTTTCTTCAGTATCAGCAGTTGGTAGGCTTGTGCATTGTTGTTCTTTTGCAGTACATATCTGTCGGCTTCGTATTCGTGAATATCTTTCAAGTCGTTAATGAGCATATATGTTAATGGGTTGAACCACTGCAATGGGGTCAACAAACTTGTAAATAATATATCCCACGAGTGTTTACCTATTATATGCCCCTCTTCGTGCAGGATAATTTCTTTACAGTTATCGTAATCCTCTTGTGATATTACAATATTATCGAACCAACTGAATGGTGTAATTTTGTTGGCGTGGCAGTATAGCGTGTATGTTTCGCGTTTTTCGTACCACAGAGTGCCACGATGTATAGTGTGGTGAATTTTTATTATGTTTATGACTGTTCTTATATAAGATAATATAACTCCTATCAAATATATTATAAATAGGATTTGCCATAATGTAATGCCTCTCTCTGCTTGTTCAATATTATTGTTGCTTACAGATAGTGTACCACTCTCGAGTGCACCTATTATATTCCCCTCTATATATTTATCTACCTCAATAGGGATTTCAACCTCGATAAGCGGTAGTAACATTGCAGCTAACTGTATACATAGTAGCAGTGCTCGGTTGAAAGAGCTGAAGGTCTCTTTACGCATCAGCAGTGCAAAGGGGATATACAATACTGCTAATGATGTGCCCCACTTTATTATATATATTAATATATCGTGCATACTTTGAACAGAAATTATCCTTAAATATATTTTTGGACTATCTTGTGGCTTTATTTTATGAACCCACTTTCGCTCGGCAGAATAAACAAGTTTCTTTTGCTCTCGCTTAATCGTGGCTTTATTGTCTTAATATAAGTTCCAGTAGCTCCTGTATTTCACTCTCGCTCATACTCTCCTCCTCGACGAAGAATTTTACGAGCGAGGCTCCCGAACCGTCAAATAGCGAGTCTTGAACATCTTTCATTACCATACGTCTGTACTCTTGCTTTGTTATAAGAGGGTAGTAGGTGTAGGTTTTACCGCTTAACTTATGATATTTCACAAAACCCTTGTTAAGCAGTATTTTTAAGAATGTGGCAATTGTTGTATAGGCTGGTTTCGGTTCGCTGTAGTGCGATATTATTTCGTGTATGCATCCTCCGTGCGGTAGTTCCCATAAGATGCTCATCACCTGCATTTCGGCCTTGGTCAGTGTATCGAATTTCTTCATATAGTATGTTCTTAAATAGTTTTCTGTAGAACAAATGTAAAACTAATCTTTTAGAATTCTAAAGTGTTAGTAATGTAAACGTGCGCTAAATGCTCTTATTTAACACTTATTATTAGTAATGTAAGATGGTTTATTAGTAATT
>JAGCKB010000288.1 GCA_017647725.1 Bacteroidaceae bacterium | reverse complement strand
TTCAACGAGATAACATTTACCAACGGCAACGTCTCTATCAAAGTTGCACAAGGCGCAGCAGGTACTCCCGTAAGATTTTGGACAAAGACCGACGGTACAGTTGAACTTCGCACCTACAAGAACTCTAAAATAACTATCAGCACTACCGATGGCGATATGTCAAGCATAGTATTCGACGGTTATAAGGTAGCTACAATGTCACCATCGACAGGCAATTTCGATAACGGCAATTGGAGAGGCAATGCCAACAGCGTTACATTCGACGTGACAGCAACACTCAACATAAAGACAATTACAGTAAAGTAATTGCCGAGTAGCGATTAAACACAAACGAGACGGTCGTACGACCGTCTCGTTTGTGTTTAAATATATTTGCAAAAGCAACTCTTAGGCAAAAAGGCAGTTATCCTTCTTAATGTGTGACAGAAAGAAGCAAAGAACTTGACGATATAAATTTAAACAGCTTCTAAATGAGAGACTGAAAAACTTTTATCGGACACCAATAAATTTTTATCTAACGTGCATCAGGTAATCACTTCATAAGAATACTATTGAACTGCTCTCTTGTTCCGTTGAAAATATTTATATCGACATTCTCTTTGATACCAGGCAGACGCCCTATATCGGAACATTGCCACATCAACCAATCGATGTTCTCGTCGAGCTTATTCACATAGTAATGAGCTACCCACAGAGGATATTTATTAAAATAGGGTTCTGAAAGATAGTGTTCCTTATACTTTTTATAGGAGTAGACAATAGGCTTTACGCCATAATGCTCCTCAATCTTCGCTATAAAGATTTTAAGTTCCTGCATAAAGAGTTTCCTGTTCTTTGGATTCTCTTCGACATCTACAACAGGGGGCAGGTCACCCTTTTGCAGTTTCACAGTCTTTATAAACTGGTTGGCCTGTGCCAGTCCGCCCGAATGTGGGCTGAAATAGTGATAGGCACCACGAACGAACCCAAGTTCCTTGGCCTTGGTAAAATTCGTTTTGAAATTCTTATCGACAAAGTCGCTTCCCTCGGTTGCCTTCATATAGACAAACTCAACGGGCGCACTTGTACCGTCTCCTGCTTTAAGTTTTTCCCAATCGATTTCACCTTGATGTCGCGACACATCTATTCCATATATCGAATATCCATGCGGAAGGCATATACTATAGTGGCGCTGTCCGTAGCAGGGACGAAAACGGTAGAAATAGGGACGGAAAAAGAGATAATAAACCACCGTAAGAGCGATACAAGAGAAAAGTGCCGCAATTATTATATATAGCCAACGGGGCACACCACTCTGCTTTTTACTCTTGCGGGGCGATGATGATAAGCGGCGGGCGGAAGTATTCTTCTTCCGTCCGCCGGTTGATTTTTTCTTTTTATTAGTGGCCTCTGCCATTAGGTACTTTTACTTAGCCTGCTCCAAAGCCAATGTTACTGTTGTCTGGTCGCAAACCTCGCTGGGTCCAAAGTACTGGATGGGACCGGGATATACGTAGCAAGTCTCGTTAGCCCACTTCTCTCTGTTGGCAGCGAATGTCTTGAAGGGAGCACCCTCGAGGTCAACAAGAGCCTTCTGGATAACGGGCTTCATCTCGCCGTGACGACGCTCCATATTCATCATCATAGTGATGGGTATACCACCTGCAATCCACTCGGCTGCGGGAGCTGTTGTGTTGCGGATAGATGACATATAGCCGGTCTTGCCTGCTGCGATAAGCTGCGATGCGTTGTAACCAAGTGCATAGCAGTAGTCGGCATCGTAGTTCGAGGGAGCAGCGCAACGTCCTTCGTAACCGAAGAAGTGGTGCTGAGCATTGAACTTACCAACATACTTGCCCTCGGCCTTCCAAGCAGCGAGCTTGCCTGCAACCATCTCTGAAAGCAACTTCTCGGTCTCGATAAGAGATACCTGTACGTTGCCGTGGGGGTCGCGATCCATTGTGAGCTGACGTGCAACACCTGCGGGAAGGCTTGCGTATACAGCAGCATTGTCCTTTGACAAAAGGTTGATGATGTACTGACGCTGCTCCTCGGGTGCAACAGCTGCATACTCCTCGCCCTTGTGAGCAAGAAGGTCGTTGAGCTCGGCAATAAGAGCCTTCATAGCGGGTACAAACTCGATAAGACCCTCGGGGATAAGAACAGTACCGAAGTTGTTACCTGCAGCAGCACGGTTGGCAACAGCCTGTGCAATAGCAGTAACAATGTCGTCGAGTGAGAGAGCCTTCTTCTCTACCTCCTCGCTGATGATACAGTAGTTGGGCTGTGTCTGAAGAGCACACTCAAGAGCAATGTGAGAAGCCGAACGACCCATCAGCTTGATGAAGTGCCAATATTTCTGAGCCGAGTTACAGTCGCGCTGTATGTTACCGATAACCTCTGAGTAAACCTTACAAGCTGTGTCGAAACCGAAAGATGTCTCGATGTATGCGTTCTTAAGGTCACCGTCGATAGTCTTGGGACAGCCAATTACCTGAACACCGGTATTCTTTGCAGCATAATACTCGGCAAGCACACAAGCGTTGGTGTTAGAGTCGTCACCACCGATGATTACAAGTGCCTTGATACCAAGCTCCTTGATAATCTCAAGACCCTTGTCGAACTGCTCGGTCTTCTCGAGCTTTGTACGACCTGAACCGATGATATCGAAACCACCTGTGTTACGGTAAGCGTCCATAATCTCGGGAGTAATCTCCATATATTTGTGGTCTACCAATCCGCCGGGGCCCATAAGGAAACCATAGAGACGGCTTGCGGGGTTAAGTTTCTTTACGCCATCGAAGAGACCTGCAATGACATTGTGTCCACCGGGAGCCTGACCGCCCGAAAGAATTACACCTACATTGATTGCGGGATACTCCTTAGCCTCACCACCCTTCTCAAATGTGATAATGGGAAGACCGTATGTGTTGGGGAACATCGACTTGATAGCCTCCTGATCGGCTACCGACTCGGTAGCAGCACCCTCACAAACTTTCACTACCTCTTTAAGTGCCTGAGGCAACTTGGGCTCGTAAGCAGCCCTTGCTTTTTGCAATGCGCTAATCTTCATATCAATTAATTTTATTTAAGGTTATTGAATGTGCAAAATATTGGCAAATTTCGCTTTTTTTTGCGAATATAAAAAGCATAAACAGTTTTTTTCTGCACCAAGTAATAAAAATATGTAATTTTTGTGCAGTTTTCCCTCTTTTGTTGTTTGTTTGCGAATAAAAGCATATCTTTACAACTGTATTTAATTTTAAACAAGTAAAACTATGGCAAGTAGAAAGAATTTCAAGAAAGTGATAACTTATATCGCTGACCAATTGGCAACACAGGCATTCTTTGCATCATACGAGTCGAAGGCCGACGCAGCCGAGTGGATTGACGTATTCAACAAGATATTCGCTCTTAACAAGGAGTATATTTCACGTGCAAGCCACGTAGAGCCCGGGCTCCCCGCACGAAAATATTTCGATACAGTATGTATTTCATTCAACGAAGAGGCTAAAGAGATTCTGGACAAGATAAATACCCTCTCGGCCAAATAACAAATGAACATGCACATAAACAGGCTTATAACATTCACAATCTGTTTGTTATGCTTTCTTACTTTGTCGGCACAGAGTGTCGACAAAGTTCTTACTCGTACCATAGATAAATACTTTACCGAATACACCTCGGACGACTTTAAAATAAAAAACTGTCGTCTCGAGCGCAAGCGCAACAACATTGTAATAAACAAGCGCGCACGCAAAATTACAATATACTCGAACAGTAATTTCGCGGCTCAACGCTTCACCCCCGAGCTTGTAGAACGCATATACAGCGAGATACGCGAGATACTGCCAAAGGAGTTGCGGAAATACAAGATTGAGGTAATCGCCCACCGACAGCCCATCGAAAAACTAATCCCCAACATACTGCGCGACAAGAAAAAGATTGATAAAAGCCGCGTTTGGGGCGAGGTTGCCTACACCGGTGCCCCCTGGGTCGAGAACACATCGCGCCCCTACAAGCCATCTAAAGGACTCGACGGACGCCACCTTGCACTGTGGCAGAGTCACGGACGTGTATTCTCGAACGACGAAGGCACATGGGAGTGGCAGCGCCCTCCACTCTACTGCACAACCGAAGACCTTTTCACACAATCAATAGTAGTACCATTTCTTATGCCAATGCTCGAAAATGCAGGAGCTGTTATATATACCCCGCGCGAACGCGATTGGCAGCCACAGAGTGTGATTGTAGACAACGACGTTGTCTTTGGTGAATCTCAGTACCTCGAAGGGAAATCGGATAAAAAACAGTGGGAGAGCAATAATTGCGGCTATCGTCTGCGCGACGGTTTCTTTGTCGACCACGAGAACCCATTTGCCGATGGAACATCCCACTATACCACAACAAGCGGAAACAGCAAGAGCGCCACTGCCATAGCAAAATGGAAACCCGAAATTCCCGAGGACGGTCGTTACGCAGTGTATGTAACCTATCAGACATTGGAAAATGCCATTGAAGATGCCCGCTACAGCGTACTGCACTCGGGCGGAATAACCGAGTACCGCGTAAACCAGAAGATGGGCGGCGGAACGTGGGTCTATCTTGGCACATTCAACTTCAAAAAAGGAGCACACGACGAGCAGGGCGTAATGCTCTCTAATGCCAGCGCAACGAAAGGCGTCGTAAGCGCCGATGCCGTACGCTTTGGAGGAGGAACAGGCATTGTTGCCCGCGGCGACAGCATTCCCACCATAAGCGGACTTCCACGTTACCTCGAAGGTGCCCGCTACGCACTGCAATGGGGAGGATTCCCCTATGAGGTATATTCGCCCAGCGAAGGAAAACGCGATTACACCGACGACATCAACTGCCGTTCACACGCAGTAAACCACCTGACAGGAGGTTCTATCTACAACCCCGATACAACAGGCCTTGGTGTGCCGATAGAGATGACCTTCGGATTCCACTCCGACGCAGGCTTCTCGGACAAGGACGAGCTTACTGGTTCTCTTGGAATAGTAACCACCGAGTACAACGGCGACACCGTAGCAACGGGACACTCGCGTTATATGTCACGCGACATCGCCGGTACGGTGCTAAAGAGCGTTTACGACGATATTCAGGCTATTTATGGAATAAAATGGAGCGTACGCGGCATAATAGACAAGAGCTACAGCGAGTCGCGTCTGCCCGCTGTCCCTGCGATGATTTTCGAATCGCTATCGCATCAGAACTTTGCCGATATGGCATTGGGACACGACCCCGGATTCAAATTCACCTTAGCACGCGCCGTATACAAAGCGCTATTAAAACAGTTGTGCTATCTGCAAGGCAAGGAGTACTGCGTACAGCCGCTGCCCGTAAAAAATTTCGCAATAACATTTGCCCAGGAGAAGAACATTCAGCTAAGCTGGTCACCTGTGGAGGACACACTTGAGCCCACAGCCACAGCGCAGAAATACATTCTTTACACTCGCGTAGGCGATGGCGGTTTCGACAACGGCAAAATCATTGAAGGAACCGTATGCAGCGTTCCCCTTGTCGACAATGTACTGTATAGTTTCAAGGTAACAGCACTGAACGACGGTGGTGAAAGTATGCCAAGCGAGACCCTTGCAGCCTATCGCGCCGGCGAGGAGAAAGGGCGTGTGCTTATTGTCAACGGCTTCCATCGTCTAAGCGGCCCTGCCGAGGTAAACACCCACTCAAAGGCTGGATTTGACATGGATGCCGACCCCGGCGTAGCATATATAAACACCCCCGAATACTGCGGCCGACAGCTCGATTTTGAGCGTGTTAACATAGGCTACGAAAATGGCCTTGGACTAAGCGGTAACGACTTCGAGGGTATGCTCATTGCAGGAAACACATTCGATTACCCCTACATCCACGGCAAGACGCTGGCAGCAAATGGTATATCATTTGTTTCGTGCAGCAGCGAGGCTGTAATGGATGGGACAGCCACTCTCACAGGATATAGCGCCGTAGACCTTATATTAGGAGCAGAGAAACAGGGAGGAAGAGGCTCGCAGATGATGTATAACCGCCCCTATAAGACATTCCCCAAGCCCCTGCAACAGGCACTCACCGATTACTGTAACTCGGGTGGCCGACTCTTTATCAGCGGTGCACACATAGCAAGCGATATGGCAAAGAACGATGCCGACAGAGCCTTTATACGCAATCTGCTGAAATTCGATTTTGGAGGCTCCATTCACGAGGCCGACGAGAATCGCATTTTCGGTTCCAATCTTAATCTGAACTTTCACCGCACTGTAAACGAGGAATGCTACGCAGTCTCGGCACCCGACATTCTTGTTCCCGTAGACAAGGCATTTGTATCGTTTGTCTTTGACGGCTGCAAGCAGAGTGCAGGCGTAGCATACGCCGATAAATACCGTACGCTGTGCACAAGTTTCCCATTCGAGTCTATCGCTGACGAGAAACAGCGCAGCCTGCTTATGGGAGCTATTATGCGTTTCTTAATAAAGTAAAAGTTTTTCGCAAACAGGCAATGAATTTGCAGTAACTGATGTGTTTATTTCGCGAATAGTAGGGGCGATTTCCAATCGCCCGAAACCGAGGTGATGGGTAAAGCAATGGTTCGGGCGATTAAAAATCGCCCCTACTATTTGCGGTAATCATTCATTATTTACTCCAAACACATTGCGTGTTTGCGAGTTTTAATATCCC
>JAGCKB010000028.1 GCA_017647725.1 Bacteroidaceae bacterium | reverse complement strand
GTTTTCATAAACAGATTACAAAGATACTAACAAACGAGCGAGAAATATGAATCTTGCTTGAATATTTTGCAGCGGCTACGCGAAAAAAGCGTTCCGGCGGATTTTGTTAATCCGCCGGTTATGAGTATTAGCATCTCCAGATGCGAAATTTATAGTCGGGATGTGAACATCCCTATACTCAAACACAGGGGATGAAGAACATCCCCTGTGACGAATGCAAGCCAAGTTCAAACGAATTAAAGAACCTATGCTACGTGTCTGCTATCTTGTAAAAATAGGGCTATCGAATCCTGAAATAGCCAATATTACCGGTTATCCTCCACAAACAGTATGGGATAGAGTTAAAAAGGTGCGAAACACGCTGAACCTTTAGAAGACACCATCCATATTTTTGTGTAAATGGATAAAACAGGGTGCCGGCAAACATAGTTTACCGACACCGCCTCCACTATTATTAACAAGAAAAAGAGTTTTGTTTTTCCGCAAATCGCGACCAATCAAAAGTTGAACAAGGAGTTAAGCTTCTTATTATCGCTATCTATCTCTACAAAGCCACTGTTATCGTCTTTGGCATAAAGAATGAGTACTTTCATACTGCCCTTACGTTTATTAAGATAGATACTGAAAAATTGCTCATCGTCGCCCATACGCATAAAGCTTTCGTACCCTCGGGGAACAGCCTCGAGCACATCCCTGGCAAAACGTGTTCTGACCTCGGCGCTACACTCTTGTAACTGTAGCATACGCATATCCTTAACACCAGCTTCGCGCATCTTGGCAATGAGTTCCTCGATGCCATCGTGCTCTTTGCCTTCGTTTTTAACAACCACTTTTGCGCTATATTGGTTGCCAAGTTTTTCGACCTCGTCTATTGATGCAGCATACACCACTCCATCATATTTCTTATATTTACGTGCCAATTTATCAAGGGTATCGGCATTGGCTAATGCTGAAACCAACAGCATCAGCGACAAAAGAATAAATTTCTGCATAGTAGTAAATTACATAGTATCAGATGGTTCTGTTATCTTATCTTCGTGCCAATCATCATCATCGTCATTTATTGTCACATTGAGCATCTTCTTAATTGAGTAACGTGAACTGACGAGATTTACCGGCAACCCATCGATGGTGTCATTACCATAAATAGTAAGTTCGGGAACACTATTCTTGAAAAGCCTCATCTCCAATGGCACCTTGCCATGGTCCATCGCATTGCCATACTGCACACTATCCGATAGCGGCAAGTAGCGCAACTGCACTCCATCAGATTCGGGTCTTAGATGCATAGAGCCGCCTAATGTAGCATCCATACTCACAAGTAACTCATTGGCTATGCTATCCCACACGAAACGAATATTACCTGCGCTGTCGCCCCAAAGATACAAATCCATTGAGCTTGCTGCAAAATTATAGTATTCGGTGTTACCACTGCCACGCCAATCGTTGCGGTCGATAAATCTTATGCTTATTCTGTCATCACTATTATATCCGGTGTACATCTTGGCATCTATGACAAATGGTAGATTGTCATCGTCCCACGCCAAATAACTCTCGCTCTGCGCATGCTCAAGATTCTCTTTTATAACTTCTTTCCAGAAATCCTCGTCAAGGAAGCGTTTGTCGATAATCTGCTGCTGTATCTTCTCCCAACCGCCATTATCCTCAACTACTGTATATATCTTATAGCCTGCAAGCGCAAGGGTGACAAACCAACCTAATATAATGGCTAACTTAACGTATATATTAAGAGGACGGCATACTCCGCATCTCTTAAGTATCCAATGCACAATAGCAATCAGAGGCAGAAGGAACAAGATAATCACATACACATTTTCGAAGATTGCAGCTCCAACTATCGAGAAAAGAAAGAACAGCAACACCCCAATACAGAAGAGCACTATTGCCAACATAATCAACAGAGGGATAAGCGCCATAAAGAGGAGCATAAAGAATATTCCCCTTATTCCTCCTGCCAGGCAGCCGTTTGTCTTTGGTGACGACAGTTCGGCCATTGCAATGTTATAATTCTCTCTCCACGCAGCCTCGAACCCGGCAGCACTATACTCGGGCGAAACAGGCTTACGCATACGGGTTAAATCAAAAATACTCCGCGCCTTTGGGATGACAGCCCAAGATATACAATAGGCAAGAAGTAAGATGAAACCGCCACCACCGCCAATGGAGCTGCCTCCCAAAAAGAAAATTACAAACAAAATTCGTGTCAGCGCAATGTTCCATCCGCAGTATTTAGCGATTCCTGCAAGTACACCACCCAAAAGCTGATTGTATGGCTCGCGAAACAGTTTTTTACCCAACAACATCGCAGCACGCCAAGGAGCATCGTCGGCAGCCGAAGATGCACCGGTAGCAGTTTCACTCTCTTTAGAGGCGCTCTGCTTCGTCTCCTCTTGCGCAGGTTCACAATCGGCAGTGCCAAAGGGCAGGCCCATATCATCGAGAACATCCCTCAACAGTACTATAGTTACAATACTATCGGACCCCACACGAGCCTTCAGTTTTGCAGCAATATTCTCCTCGGTTTCGCTTACCTTAAGCTCTTCTCCCCTGTCTTTAAAGTGTTCGCCAACCTTTGCTAAATATCTCTCTAAAAGTTCAAGAGCATCTTCATCGAAATGAAAAACAACTCCACCTAAATTAACATTGAAAGACCTTTGCATAATAATATTACGTTATGGTTTATTATTTTACTATCTACCACTCTCGACCCAGCCGTTGTACCCTTTGTCAAGCTCAACCACGTCGAAGCCCATCATAGAGAGCACCTCGGCAGCCTTTTTACTGCGACGACCGCTGCGACAATATACAGCAACCTTATGCTGCTTATCGAGCAAGCTATCGGCTTCTGCGCCAAAATGGCCGCTGTTAACATCTATATTCACACTACCCTGTATGTTTCCTTGTGCAAACTCCTCGGGGGTGCGCACATCGACCAACTGAACATCGGAACAGGATATTTCCTTTGCAAACTCCTCGACAGCTACCGATTTTATTTCACCGGCACCGCTGACACTCTTTTTATAAGAGAACTGACAAGAGGCTAACAATAATAAAAGAGAAACTAAATATAACTTTTTCATATTAATCATAAACAGAGATAATACCAAAATTTCCGACACCAACCGACATTAACACCACAATCTGCACCAATGCTATAATCCAATCGATAAGCAATAACAGCTTAACAGAGCTGCCGACAGTACTCCAACGATTGGATAGCACAAGTACTATCGCAATAATGGGGATAGCCGCTAAAGAGATTATTCCAATCCAGGCGAAAATAAAAAGGATAGGCAGTAATTTAAAAGAGCAATACAACGATGATACACCACAGATAAAAGTACTTAAAAATAGTATGCAACCCAAAATAATAAGCAGATTGGTTATTCCCTTATTATCAACCTCTTTTAGGTTACGGATAACCTTGTCTATTGCAGGTTCCTCCACTGTTATCTTCTCGGCTATATTCTCTGGGGTAGGCTCTACACCCTGCATACGTAATTTATCGGTTGTAGTTATGGCCAAAGGCACTACTGCCCACATTATCAGATATATAAGAAATACCCAGAATGTTGTCACAAAAAAGAGAAGGACAGCAATAACACGAAGCAACGTGAGATTGACACCTAAATAGGCTGCGAGTCCCGAGATTACTCCTGCTATAAGTTTGTTATCGCCGTCGCGAAACAGTTTCTTACCCATCGACATTCGTCTTATATACTCTTCGTCTGAGGATTTGCCGTTATCTTTCTTATCCCCGCTGTTTTCAGAGGCATTGGCAGCATCTACCTCCTGTTCGGGTTCGTCCTCTACTATCGACTCGGGATTACCCATTCGTGCTATCATCTCATTCACAAGAGCGATGGTAATAATACGTGTACCCTCTCCCACACGCGATTCGAACAGTTCGCCCAAACGAGCCTCGATATCGGCTGCAATCTCCTCGCCACACTCATTATTCATAAAGCAGGTTCTGAGGCTCACAAGATAATCGTTGAGTTTCTCATAGGCATCCTCGTCTATCTGGAAAATTCTACCACCGAGATTTACATTAAATGACTTTTTCATATATGTGATATTTTTCAATTATCAAAAATACTGTTACTAAAGAGCCTTTATGCCCTCGACCGTACCCGAGAGAAGTTTCCAATTCTCGTCGAGAGCTGCAAGCACAGCCTTTCCCGCATCGGTGAGCCTATAATATTTTCGTGGTGGCCCCGAAGGACTCTCCTGCCACTCATAATCGAGCAATTCCTCTTTTTTCAATCGCGAAAGCAACGGATAAAGAGTTCCTTCGACCACAATAAGATTAGCACGTTCAAGTTCGTCAATAATATCGGAACTGTAATAGGACTTCTTATCAAGGAGAAGCATCACACAATACTCGAGCATTCCTTTACGCATCTGCGATTTTACATTCTCTACATACATAATATAAACTATTTATATATCCCAATCGAGTTCAGTCACAAAATGCTGCCCCCGATTTCCACGCGACAAATATATGCATTACATTAGTACCTTGCAATGCATAGTAAACATTTTAACACTATTTTAACAAAAGGGACAAAAAAAGAGGATGCATCAAAAAACGAATCTTGACACACCCTCAACAATAATATTTTGCGAGAATATTAGAAGCAGTTTCTTAGTCGGTACTCCTGTGCATCTTCTCACGACGCACAATCTTCTTTTCAACCAAATAATGGCGAATCCTCTCTACCTTCTTCCCCTCATAATGTTTGCAATGAGCAATATCATAAACATAATCGGGCATACAGCCAAATTTTATGGCTGTTATAAAATAGAACCACTTATGAGAAGAGGATAAAAATCTAAACATATACCCGATATTTTCTATTTAACTAGTAATACTCTTCAAAGAGATAATGCAAATTTATTTAATATTTTTCACAAAAGCAAATTTCCAAGCTCATTATAGTTCCGAAAGAGCAGGAAACAGTATTTTGAACATAGATAAATAAATTTTGTTATCCTATTTGTAGTATTAAACCAAAAAAACAATAAACAATTCACTATTATGTCTACAAATTCAGAAAAAACGGTAAAGCTAGGTGTTATCACACTAGCTATTATGAATGTCACAGCAGTGGTATCACTGCGTGGATTGGCAGCTGAGGCCGAATATGGTCTTAGTTCGGCATTTTACTATCTTTTTGCTGCCATTGTTTTTCTTATCCCTACCTCTTTTGTTGCAGCCGAGCTTGCCGCAATGTTCCAAGATAAGCAGGGAGGAGTATTCCGTTGGGTTGGTGAAGCTTTCGGTAAACGCACAGGTTTTGTTGCAATATGGCTACAGTGGGTCGAAAGCACAATCTGGTATCCTACGGTACTCACTTTCGGTGCTGTCTCGTTGGCCTTCATAGGCACCGATAGTGCAAAGGATATGGAACTTGCGTCCAACAAAGTATATACGCTTGCAATTGTACTACTTATCTATTGGGCTGCAACATATATCTCACTCAAGGGATTGGGTTGGGTGAGTAAGGTAGCCAAAATAGGTGGATTGGTGGGTACAATTATACCTGCCGGATTGCTTGTTGTCCTCGCTATCGCCTATCTTGTGAGCGGTGGAGAATCTCAAATGAATTTTGGAGGCAATTTCTTCCCCGATATAGCCCGACTCGACAATCTTGTACTTGCCTCGGGAATATTTCTTTTCTATGCAGGAATGGAGATGTCCGGTGTACACGTATCCGAGATGGAGAACCCCACACGCAACTATCCGCGCGCAGTATTCATTGGTGCAGCAATCACGGTTGCAATATTCATTCTTGGAACATTTTCGCTTGGAATTATTATACCACAAAAGGATATTAACCTTACACAGAGCCTGCTTGTCGGGTTCGACCGTTATTTCGACTATATACACGCCTCTTGGCTATCGCCCATAATCGCCATTGCCTTGGCATTCGGAGTGCTCGCAGGAGTGCTTACCTGGGTTGCAGGCCCATCGAAAGGACTTTTCGCCGTTGGAAAGGCTGGATATTTGCCTCCCTTTATGCAAAAGACAAATAAAATAGGTGTTCAGAAGAACATTCTTCTTATACAGGGCGGCCTTGTGACATTCCTTAGTCTATTGTTCGTTATAATGCCATCGGTGCAGAGTTTCTACCAGATTCTCTCGCAGCTCACTATCCTACTCTACCTTATAATGTATCTGCTTATGTTCTCGGCAGCCATATATCTGCGTTACAATATGAAGGATTATAAACGTCCTTTCAGAATAGGAAAAAGTGGCAATGCTCTTATGTGGATAGTGGCAGGTATGGGATTCTTAGGCAGTCTCTTGGCATTTGTCCTTAGTTTCATTCCACCGGCACAGATTGCAGTAGGAAGCAGCACAGTGTGGTATTTGGTACTTGTAATCGGCTGCATCATTGTTGTTGGAGCACCCTTTGTAATATATGCAATGCGTAAACCTCATTGGATAGACCCCGAAACGAAACTTGAACCATTCCATTGGGAAGAGAAGAAATAAATAAAACAGAGAGGCACACCTTTAAAAAAGTATGCCTCTCTATTTTATTTACCTATAACGAATTACTTTACAAGTACCTTCTGTCCATTAGATGTTACGTAGATACCGCGAACGGGCGCCTTAACCTCGCGACCGTTAAGGTCGTAGAGTTTAACATTCTCGCTATCAGTCACAACATTTGAAATACCTGTCGCAACCTCGCTAAGCTCAAGAACGTCGGCATTGCCATTACCTACATAGTAAGCCTTATTAGCAGCAACATTACCATTGGCCGCCGAACGTTTCTTCATAGCACCACCCGACAATGTATAAACATCACTGCCTGCTACAGCAGCAGCCTTAAGAGTACCCTTAAGAGTGTTTGCATAACCCTCGGGGAGTTCTGCTGCCTCAACTGCAACAAGAGCAAGATTATACTCGCCTGTCTCAGCTGCAAGAATCAACGGAGTGTTAGGAAGCACAATCTCGCCTTTATATTCGCTGATAGCAATAGCCTCAACACCCTCAACCGTAATGACATCACCTGTTGTATAAGCCTTCACACCCTCGGGGAGAGTATATGCAAAGGGATAGTTAACAGCTGCAAAGCCGTCGATAGTAACGGCATACTCGTCAACAGGCTCGATGAACCAAAGAGAAGCCTCGGCATCGGCAGTCCAGGGCACGAGACGGGTGTTATCGCCTGCGAGGTGCAAACCTACGTTACCACCGGTCTTGTTCTGACAAACAACAGAACTTTTACCATTATTACGTGTGATAAGAGTCCATACACCCGCCTTCTCAGTAGCAGTAGTTACAATAGGCTGTGTCTCGTTGGCTCCGAGTGCACCAAGATAGTACTCGAAATTACCATTATAAAGATAATACTCGCCTTCATTCTTTGCAGGAACAAATGAGAAGAACTGATCGGCATCGGCAAGGTCACTTTTAGCTGTTGAAACGCGAGAAGCCTCGGGGTTCAGATAAAGTGTAGCATTACTGCGTGCCACATTGCGCAAACGATACCAAGCATTGGGAACAAGTTCAACTGTAGGCAGATTGCCAAGAAGAGCATTGATAGCCTCGTAAGCCTCGCGCGAGGGAGCCTCTTTATACTTGTTAATTGCCTCGCTAACTACATCTGACGCAGAGGGGAGCACACTTCCTACATATTTATCGCCGCCAATCTCAAGAGAAGCGGTCTTCTCGTCGATACCCTCGGCAACGATGGCATTGCGGTCGACCTCGCCACAGTATGTATAAGCGCTGTCTGTAATATACTCTAAGCTATAGTTCTTGTAGACGATAGTGTAACCACCACCGCTTGTTCCATAAGTATCCTCCTCGTAAAGGAAACCGATGGTGCTATCCTGTTGCCAGCACATTGTCGAGTAGGCCGAAGATAGATAGCTCGACTGATGCTCGCCATCCCAATCTGCTGCAATCTTAGCAGGTGTAACAAAGTCGGCAAGAGTCTCAAGCTCCTTATAATATATACCTACATTGCTGCGAGAGGGACCAAAAGGAACCGACTGCAAAATAAGATACATCTTCTTATCATCGGCATTACGGACAACAGGAACCAATAATACCTCACCGTTACAAGAGTTTGAAACAGCTGTTACACCATTGTTCGAAGCACCCGAGAATGCCATTGTACCCCAAGAACCCTCGGCCTTCTCGCTGTTAGTAAACGAGAAGATGTTGTAGTAACGACCTCCTGTGCAACGCGAGCTGACGATTACAGAGCCATCGGGAAGCTCGTCTGCTTTAGGCTCGTCGCCTCCGCTGGGAATAGGAGCGGTCTCTACACCACCAAGAACATCCCAAGTCTCGCCGAAGTTATCGCTGTAGAGAACAAAGTTTGTATTGGTTCCGCTATTGTTCTTATGAAGCACCGCGCAGTAGAGACGATAGTATTTGTCTACCTTTATTGTATGGCTCTGAGTAATCTTACCCGAACCGATGAACATCGCCTTTACAGGGCCGTGATTCTTGCTCTTATCCCACATTGCATAAATATCATCGGCAATATCAACAGGCTCGCTCCAATTCTCACCATTGTCTTCACTGTAGAAACGTGCAATATTCTGGTGGTTGTTACGTGTACCGTTGGGGAACGAAACATTACCTGCACAACTGAGAACCATCACCTTAGAGCTCTCTCTATCGGCAACGATACAGGGGTCGCCAAAGCCCACATTCATAAAGTCGGGCGACTGCTTGCCCTTACCCTCGACGATGGGGAAAATCTCGCCCCAAGTCTTACCGTTATCCTTGCTTATACGAGCGTGGAGGTCGATACGGCCATAGCTTGCCATACCAATATCGGCACGACTGTGACGATAGTCGGCAACTGCGATAATATCGCCGTTCGATGCTGTTGCAATGGCAGGAATACGATAAGGAATAGCAGCCGATGTAGGTGTGGGGAATACCTCGAAGTTAGGCTCGGGCTCCTTTGTATCGGGACGCAATGTCACACGGAAATTAGAAAATGTGATACCTTTGTTTGCACCGCTCTGTACAAAAGAGACAATACGTGCAGGCTCCTCAACCTCGACAGCAACGTGTGCTTTTGTCGCTGAACTCTTATATGTATTTCCCGCAATAGAGAGTGTGAGCGAATACGAGCCATCGCCACCTGTGTTTGCATAGTCGAAGCTATATGCCGAAACGACATAACCCTCGGGAGCTGTAAGAGTATATGTAGAGCTCTGCGACTGGCCTGAATAACCGGCGATATAATCGCCATCTACAGTCATATTGTTGGCGCTTGTTGAGAGGGAGAATCCATCGCATTTGCTGCTTTCCCATTTCGAATGCCAGGTCTTATTTGCATTACTTGCTGTGAACTCACCCTCTGATGCAAGAATCTCAATTGACATCACCGCAGCCTCGAACTGTACGGTTGAGCCTGCGTCCATACCCTCGGCCCAAAAAGCGAGTTTACCAATACCACCAAAATTATTGATAGCATAGTTGGTACCGTGAATCTTGACAAAATAGCCATCGACACCCTCAATTTTATTTGATGTTGCAATATCCCAAGTTCCGATGTAGCCATCGGGAAGAGCATCAACGGGCTGCATTATAGGATATGTAGAGCCACCGGTACCACCGTAACCGGCCAAAGCACTCATCTTTGTGTGTGAAGCAAGCACCTTACCCGAACCTGCCTGTTTATTATAAATTGCATAACCATCGGTACCTTTGTCGACAAAGCACCAAAGGTCTTTATCCTCGTAAGAGGTAGTTGCACGACCAACCGAGATATATTCGGCACCATCGTTGTCTGTGATTACAGCATTACCTGTACCGATTCTCATCAGATACCAAGTAGTGGCATCGTCGAACTTACCATCTGTAATGGTAGTTGTCTCAAAAGGAACCTGCGCACTCGCAAAGAGAGCGACAAAAAGTCCCAGAAAGGTGAATAGTAAAGATTTTTTCATAAATAAATATTAAAAAGTTATGTTATGTTCTAATCGGTTCCGGTGTATCAGCACACATATTCCCGTATTTTGCAAAAATACGCCAAAATTCCATATAAATTATTATATATATAGTTAAATTTAACAAATATCCGAAATTATAGAATATTGGTGTCCGGTAAAACTTTTTCAGTCTCTAATTAAGAAGCTGCTTAAATTTATATCGTCAAGTTTTTTATAGAGCAAAAATTGAATGTTTATTTATATTTTAAGGGCGCATAGCGGGCTATGTAACCGCAAAAAAGAAACACACAGGCATTTTTGAATATAAAAAACGACGAAACCGTCTGCTTCTATATGAATATTTTTTTTAGAAATTTAAACAGCTTCTTAGTCTTATTTGCTAAATTCAGCCTTTCATTGTTATTTTTCTCCTACTTTTCGTGCCGACGAAAAGTAGGCAAAAGGCTCTGCGCACGGAAAATCTTAACGTAAAATGCTCACGATGTTTTTTGGGTGCTGCGGAACTCGCC
>JAGCKB010000287.1 GCA_017647725.1 Bacteroidaceae bacterium | reverse complement strand
CCTCGGCGGTCTTCTTCATCTTCTGAAGTATCATTGCCGAAATCTCCTGGGGAGTGTAAAGACGGCCGTCGATGTCGACACGAGGCATATTGTTCTCGTTAACTACTGTATAAGGTACGCGTGAAATCTCTTTGCTCACCTGTGCCCAGTTCTCACCCATAAAACGTTTGATTGAGAAGATGGTGCGTTTGGGGTTTGTGATTGCCTGACGCTTTGCAGGGTCACCTACCTTACGCTCGCCGTTATTGTCGAACGATACGATTGATGGGGTAGTGCGCTTGCCCTCGCTGTTAGTGATAACAACGGGCTCGTTACCCTCGAATACTGCAACACAAGAGTTAGTTGTACCTAAGTCAATTCCAATAATCTTTCCCATAATATTCTTTTTTAATTTTAAATTATTCAACTTATAAAATAGCGCTTTTGTTCAAACTGCATACCGGGCAGTGCCTGCGCTTCACATATATAGTTACAAAGTCCGTGCCAACCGTCTATTATATCTCATTTTGATGTATCTTCTGACGTAATTGACAAGTTTAAGGTGAAAAAATATGTCAAAATGACTGACAAAGTGGCAGGATGTGACATATTCGCCCGGTAATTTTTTTTTCGAATGACATAAAATAATCTCTTTAAATTTGTATTTACATATCTTTTACGCTATCTTTGCATATTATAATGTATAGTGCGCTTAAACTGCACTTATTGTAAGAAAGATTATTATTTATTTTTTAAATATCTTAAAAGAAAATGGCAAAAGTATTAATCATTGGCGCAGGTGGAGTAGGCACTGTAGCCGCTTTTAAGGTCGCTCAGAACAGCGATGTCTTTACCGAGATTATGATTGCAAGCCGCACAAAGTCGAAGTGCGATGCGATAGTAAAGGCTATTGGTAACCCCTCTATTCAGACTGCTGCGGTTGATGCCGACAGTGTAGAGGAACTTGTTGCGCTGTTTAACAGTTTTAAACCCGAGATTGTTATTAATGTGGCACTGCCTTATCAGGACCTCACAATTATGGAGGCTTGCTTGCAGTGCGGAGTAAACTATCTTGATACAGCAAACTACGAGCCTAAGGACGAGGCTCACTTCGAGTACAGTTGGCAGTGGGCCTACCACGAGCGTTTCAAGGAGGCTGGTCTTACAGCTATCCTCGGTTGTGGTTTCGACCCGGGTGTGAGTGGAGTGTATACAGCGTATGCTGCAAAGCATTATTTCGACGAGATTCACTATCTTGATATTGTAGACTGCAACGCCGGTAATCACCATAAGGCATTTGCTACTAACTTTAACCCCGAGATTAACATCCGCGAGATTACTCAGAAGGGGCGTTATTACGAGGATGGCAAATGGATTGAGACAGGTGCGCTTGAGATTCACAAGCCTCTTACCTATCCTAATATCGGTCCTCGCGAGTCGTATCTGCTTTTCCACGAGGAACTTGAGTCGTTGACAAAGAACTTCCCTACAATCAAGCGCGCACGTTTCTGGATGACATTCGGTCAGGAGTATCTTACTCACCTGCGCGTAATCCAGAATATCGGTATGGCACGTATCGACGAGATTGACTACAACGGCCAGAAGATAGTTCCTTTACAGTTCCTCAAGGCAGTTCTTCCCAATCCTCAGGATCTTGGTGAGAATTACGAGGGCGAGACATCTATCGGCTGTCGCATACGCGGTGTCAAGGATGGCAAGGAGCGCACATACTATGTCTACAACAACTGCAGCCATCAGGAGGCATATAAAGAGACCGGAATGCAGGGCGTAAGTTACACAACCGGTGTGCCTGCGATGATTGGCGCAATGATGTTTGTCAAGGGATTGTGGCGCAAGCCCGGTGTATGGAATGTAGAGCAGTTCGATCCCGATCCATTTATGGAACAGCTGAACAAGCAGGGACTCCCCTGGCACGAGGAGTTTGATAAAGACCTTGAGCTCTAATAATAAAGAGTTATATCAAAGAGGTGTAACTGATAATTGGTAGTTGCGCATCTTTATGTGATATCATAAACAGCATAAGAAAATATTAATGGCAAAGAAAGAAGAACTGCAGAATGTGGCAGCATCGGAGAAACTGAAGGCGCTGCAGGCTGCAATGGATAAGATAGAGAAGAACTTCGGTAAGGGCTCTATTATGAAATTGGGCGATGACAGCTTTGAGGAGGTTGATGTAATCCCTTCGGGTTCGGTGGGCTTGAATGCTGCATTGGGTGTCGGAGGTTATCCCCGTGGCCGTATAATCGAGATTTACGGTCCCGAGTCGTCGGGTAAGACAACGCTTGCTATACACGCTATTGCCGAGGCGCAGAGAATGGGTGGTATTGCTGCCATCATTGACGCCGAGCATGCCTTCGACCGTTTCTATGCACAGAAATTGGGCGTAGACATCGATAATCTGCTGATCTCGCAGCCCGATTGCGGTGAACAGGCATTGGAGATTGCCGAACAGCTTATTCGCTCATCGGCGATTGACATAATTGTCATCGACTCGGTGGCAGCGCTTACACCAAAGGCCGAGATTGAGGGTGAAATGGGTGATAACAAGGTTGGATTGCAGGCGCGTCTTATGTCGCAGGCGTTGCGTAAGTTGACATCGGCGATAAGCAAGACAAAGACTACCTGTATCTTTATCAATCAGCTGCGCGAGAAGATTGGTGTGATGTTTGGTAATCCCGAGACTACAACCGGTGGTAACGCGCTGAAATTCTATGCATCAGTGCGTCTCGATATTCGTCGCGTGAGCCAGCTGAAAGATGGCGAGGATGCTATCGGTAACTCGGTACGCGTAAAGGTTGTAAAGAACAAGGTTGCTCCTCCCTTCCGTAAGGCCGAGTTTGATATTATGTTTGGCGAGGGTATCTCACGTGTAGGCGAGATTGTCGACCTTGGTGTGGCATACGGCGTAATTAAGAAGAGCGGTTCGTTCTTCAGCTACAACGACACAAAGTTGGCTCAGGGACGCGACCGTACAAAGTCTCTCATAGCCGACAATCCCGAGCTTGCCGAGGAGCTTGAGGCTAAAATTGCAGCAGCAATGAAAGGCGTAGAGCTTGAGGCCGAGCCCGAGGTGGTTGACGAGGATTAAATAAAATCTTTGAAACAGAAAATATTCAATAATTTAGAAAACTATGAAGAAAACAATTCTATTGGCTATGGCTGCTTTTGCAAGCCTTAACCTCTTTGCTCAGAGCGAGGAGTTGCAGTTTACCGTTGTAAAGGAGAATCCTATTACAAGTATCAAGAACCAGAATCGTGCAGGTACCTGCTGGTGTTACTCATCACTCGCATTCATCGAGTCTGAGCTTCTGCGTATGGGCAAGGGCGAGTACGATTTCTCAGAGATGTTCATCGTTCACAACACCTATCTCGACCGTGCTGACAAGGCTGTTCGCACACACGGCGATGTCTCTTTCTCACAGGGTGGTTCTTTCTATGATGTAATCTACGGAATGGAGCAGTTCGGTCTTGTTCCCGAGGCTGAAATGCGTCCCGGTGTAATGTATGGCGAGACACTCAGCAACCACAACGAGCTTTCAGCTGTCAGCGATGCTGTTGTTGCAGCTATTGCTGAGGGTAAGCATCGTAGTTTGCAGGTAGGTACCGATGGTCAGCCTCTTTGGAAGAAGGCTATCGCTGCTATTCACGATATTTATCTTGGCGAGCGTCCCGAGAAATTTACTTATAATGGCAAGGAGTATACTCCCAAGTCTTTCTATGAGTCAACAGGTCTGAAGGCAAGCGACTATGTATCACTTACCTCTTACACACATCATCCTTTCTACAGCTCATTTGTTCTTGAGATTCAGGACAACTGGCGCTGGGCACAGTCTTACAACCTCCCCATCGACGAGCTTCTCGAGGTATTTGACAATGCTATCGACAAGGGCTATACAATTGCTTGGGGTAGTGATGTCAGTGAGGCAGGATTTACTCGTAACGGTACAGCTGTAATGCCCAACGATGCAAAGGGCGGCGACCTTCAGGGTTCTGATATGGCACGTTGGTTGAAGCTGAGCGAGGAGGAGAAGAAAGTTACTCCCAAACCCTCTGACGAGAAGTGGTGCACACAGGAGGAGCGTCAGATCGCATACGATAATTGGGAGACAACCGACGACCACGGTATGCAGATCTATGGTAAGGCTAAGGATCAGAATGGTACCGAGTACTATATGGTAAAGAACTCTTGGGGTGCAAGCGGCAAATACAATGGTATTTGGTACGCTTCAAAGGCATTTGTTCGTTACAAAACAATGAACATCGTTGTTCACAAAGATGCTCTTCCCAAGCACATTGCAAAGAAACTTGGCTTGAAGTAATGGCGTGATATTAAATTTAAGAGGCTTCGGCCTCTTAAATTTTTATAAAAAAGTTCTATTTCCCAAAAAAAATGGGAAATAGAACTTTTTTTTTTGTCTCTTTTCTGTAACTTTACAAATTGAAATAGAATTATCCTGCAGGAAAAGTGGCCATACGTTGGAGAGTGTTTTTTGTGTGAATGTAGTTGGCTGTAGTTAAACGGATGATTCACAGGCCTATAATCGTTTTAAAGGTATTTGTGTCAATGGTTGTTTCATTGTGGAGTAGTGGCAAATACTTGATGATTATGGCAAAAGCAGCGAAAAAAATAAAAAAATATATAAATGGGTCAGAAATGGAAATATCAACCTTCGACAGACAAACAGCGAGAGGAGGCCCTGAGGCTTTCTGAAGAGTTGGACATTAGTCCCATTCTTTGCGGTCTGCTTGTTGCGAGAGGTGTAACGACAGCCGCCGCTGCCCGACAGTTCTTCCGCCCTAAACTTGCCAATCTGCACGACCCGTTCTTGATGAACGATATGGATGTGGCAGTAAAGCGCCTTAATAAGGCTCTGGGGCGTAAGGAACGTATTTTGGTATACGGCGACTATGATGTGGATGGAACAACGGCTGTGGCACTTGTATATAAGTTTCTGCAGCAGTTCTCGTCGAACATCGATTATTATATCCCCGACAGGAACGAGGATGGATATGGTATCTCTAAACGAGGTATCGATTATGCGCACTCTACAGGGGTGAAGCTGATTATTGTGCTCGATTGCGGTATAAAAGCTATCGAGGAGATTGCCTATGCCAAGGAGAAAGGTATCGACTTTATCGTTTGCGACCACCACGTCCCCGATGATGAACTTCCTTGTGCTGTGGCTATACTTAATCCCAAGCGCTTCGATAACACCTATCCTTATCCCCATCTCTCGGGTTGTGGAGTAGGCTTTAAGTTTATGCAGGCATTTGCTATTGATAATGGCATCCCGGGTGAGCAGCTTTACTCGCTGCTCGACCTTGTAGCAGTGAGCATTGCATCGGACCTGGTGCCTATAATGGGCGAGAACCGCATCCTTGCCTTTCACGGTCTGAAGCAGATTAATCACGCTCCAAGCATTGGGCTTAAGGCGATCATTCAGGTGTGTGGCTTGCGCGACAAGGAGATTAGTATGAATGACATAATCTTCAAGATTGGTCCGCGTATAAACGCCTCGGGACGTATTCAGCAGGGCAAGGTGGCAGTAGACCTTCTTATCGAGAATAATCTTAGGGCGGCGCTTGCTATGAGTGAGCAGATAAACGAATTTAACGAGACACGCAAAGACCTTGACAAGAGTATGACCGAGGAGGCCAATCGCATTGTCGAGAAACTTGATAACTTCGACGAGAAGCGCGCGATAGTAATCTTTAACGAAGATTGGCATCGTGGCGTCATAGGTATTGTAGCTTCGCGTCTCACCGAGGTGTATCACCGTCCCGCAGTGGTGCTTACCTGTTCGGGCGATATAGCAACGGGCTCGGCTCGCTCGGTAACAGGATTCGACGTCTATAAGGCAATTGAGAGTTGTCGTCATCTGCTCGAGAATTTTGGCGGTCATACCTATGCAGCAGGCTTTTCGCTTAAGGTCGAGAATATAGAGCAGTTTGCACGAGCGTTTGAAGAGTATGTAACAGGCAATATATTGCCCGAGCAGACCGACCCTATAATTGAGATAGAGGCCGAGCTCGACTTTCAGGATATTACGCGCAAGTTCTTTGCCGATTTAAAGAAATTTGCGCCTCACGGTCCCGACAATCCCAAGCCAATCTTCTGCACGTACAATGTATATGATTATGGTACAAGCAAGGTGGTGGGACGCCGTCAGGAGCATATAAAGTTGGAACTTGTAGATAATAAGTCGAGCAATGTAATAAACGGTATAGCATTCGGGCAGAGCGAGCAGGCAAAATATATAAAGTCGAAACAGTCATTCGATATCTGCTACACGCTCGAAGACAATACCTACAAGCACGGCGAGGTGCAGTTGCAAATAGAGAGCATACGAACCAAGAAACACTATTGACGATACAGCCTTTTGAAATACAGAGAGGTACTTAAACAATACTGGGGATATGACGATTTTCGTGGCATACAGCGCGAGATTATCGAGAGTATAGGGGCCGGGCGTGATACGCTCGGCCTTATGCCTACAGGTGGTGGAAAGAGCATCACTTTTCAGGTACCTACGCTTGCTGCTCCGGGACTGTGTATTGTTGTGACACCGCTCATTGCCTTGATGAAAGACCAGGTGGCAAACTTGCGCAGCCGAGGAATAAAAGCTGCAGCCGTATACAGTGGAATGCGTATGGGTGAGGTCATTACAGCACTCGAGAACTGTATCTTCGGCGATTATAAGTTTCTGTATGTCTCGCCAGAACGTCTCGCTTCCGATATCTTTCTTAATAAAGTGCAGAAAATGCCTGTCGCGCTCATTACCGTCGACGAGGCGCACTGTATATCGCAGTGGGGGCACGACTTTCGTCCCGCCTACCGTCAGATAGCCCAACTGAGAAAACTGTTCCCTG
>JAGCKB010000286.1 GCA_017647725.1 Bacteroidaceae bacterium | reverse complement strand
TCAGACTACTTTTAACATAAACATTTATTTTTCGCTAATTATCCAAATTGATTTTAGGGATAATTCTAATACCGAAAATCACATCATATTTTAAATAAAGATTCACTCAAGTCCCATTCGAAATTAATGTCATTCAGTGACACTTTTTCCGAATGGGCAAAACCTTAATAAATTTGCTAACTAGTGCAACTAAAAGTAAAGGAACTGTGTGTGGATACTGAAAAATAAGCAAACGGCAAATATATTTTTTATATAGAATTTGTATTTTCAATTCGGTTATTTTTCACTTCAAAGGGTTTCGATTGTCTTACGACGCACCCACTATGCGAGTCGTAACTCATTTAGCGACCAGGCTATATACAATGACTTCGCACGATTCCAAAAGAAGATAATTTTACACTTATCGCTCTACTCTAATTGGGAAAACGTGAAAATCCACGCAAAAAACAAGTGGATTATGTGAAATTCAGTCGTTTTTTAGAGCGGATTATGTGGAACAAATCAAATCATTGAGTTGAAAACATTGTTCCTATTGCATTAGATTCGTTGTCATATGAATCGTACGCTTTAACTTCAATGTAATATTCAGTTTTAGGCTGCAACCCATCGATAGTACTAGTTATTGTTGCCGGCATTTAGCTGTTTAAATAAAACTGTGAAAAAACAGAAGCTTTCCCAACGGATGTCCCGCTTTTTGCATCCAATACATTAATGACATAGCGGAAAACACAGTCATCATCAGTAGCCTGAAAAAATGTAGCCACAACATCATTTGATGATATATCCAATGACAGTTTTGCATCATCACCAAACATTGGAGAAGCCCCACCATTATATAGTTCCAAATTGAAAGGATTATCATCGACATCACGAATGTCTGCATACACAAATTGACTGCCATCAAAAGGAGCTTTCAGGACCCAACGTTTGTCCGCTGCGATTTCCTCATTACGATAGGTATCATAGCGTATGATTTCTATATCACCATTAGATGTTTCATTAACGACCAAACCCTCTGTTACATAAGCATAACAAGTAGGATGAATCCCCTCACCAACTACAGCGGGATGAATCTCTGAATATGTTGTGCTTGACGTATTTATTACTGTGTAATAATTCTGACGCAACGAATTAGGATTTGCGCCCTGATGTATACTACGCGGATCACCAATAGGATAATGACTGTGACCTGCAAAAACTATTGTTTGAGGATATTCTGCAAAAACAGGATTGAGTGTCTGCATACACCATGCCGCACCATTTTCATACTCTGCCCAAGAAGAATAACAGGTCCATCGAGGAGGCACGTGAGTAAAAACAAAAATAGGCTTGCCCGGACACTCTTTACTTGCCTTTGCCATACTTTTTTTCAACCATTCAACCGTTTCTTTGGGATAAGCTTTTGTACCAATTGAAATATCAGCCAAATCATTATTGGCACGATCAGATACACTTACCATAATGAATGGGTAGCCCTTTATAATCCGATAGTCACACAAAGGGTAAGGAGCCCCACCATTGAAAGCACTTAAATAATTCTGGAAATTAGCCTTTGCATTTATGCTATAGTTATCATGGTTTCCCATAACAAAGTATAAATCTCTAACCGGATTTGAAAAACAAGACTTATCTTTAAAGACACTCACAAGCTGTTGGTACTCTTTGGGCTGCCCATTATCTGTAAGATCTCCAACGACAAACAGCGCATCCAGTTGACCATGTGATGTAATATTTTTCAATGCTCTTGGAACCTTTACCATTGGACCTTCAGCCACATTATTTCCGAAATGAATATCAGAAATGACTGCGAAGCTCAAAGGCTGACCATCTTTCCAGTTTGCGTCAAAGCCATTATGGGATTCGTCTGTTGAACATGCAGCAACTGCGAACAACAACGTTAGCCACAAACAAAAATTAATCTTCATAATTACAATGTAATAGTTGTTTTGAAAATACAAAGGTAAATATTTCCGTTAATTACAAAAACACAACACAGTCAAATCATATAAGCCAACAACATCAACAATACATTTCAATATCACAAACAGCATTATCAATTTTGGGGCCCGACGCTCAGTTAACAGTTGAGTTATTCAGTACAGCCACACGCCAAAGATGATGGTTCCTAGGTATCGGGAAAGTAATGTGCAAGCGAGTGAATCGCCAAGCTAGATTGAGCGATTTACAACGAACGCAGCCATTACTCGCCAAAGGCAACAAACCCCAATGGTTGGTGCTCCAAAAAGACAAGGATGCGCAACGCAGTTGCGCTATCGCAGTTGATATCGCAGGTGCATTGAGCAAGTAATTTATTGTAACTCAATAGATTTACAGGAGTCGTTCGAAAGAACGGCTCTCTTTTTTTATTGCTATCAAATGTCATCCTGAGCGCAAGCGAATGATCTTATATAACCTGTTTAAGAGATTTCGAAACTCCGGAAGACAATTTAATATTAAAGAACCCCGGGAGCCACAGAATAACCCATATTGACCTAAAATTTGAGCAAGAAAAATGATAAACACCATTAGCTGATTCTTATCTGTTAAAAAAACATAAATAAACAGCCCTTCATTGAAGTTTTTTCCTTTGGTTTCTATATTATGTAAAAACAGAAAACAGATGGAAACGAAAGAAACTACAAAGAACGCAAGCAAGAGAACAGTAAAGAAACAACTGACTCTCATCGACGCCATTGAAACTATTATTGAGAAGAGCGAGGATTCAAAACTGGGCAAGGAGTTATTCAAAGAGGCAAAACGTGAAATAAAATTTCTTGCCGAGAGTTACGGCATCAGTGAGATGCAGGCTGTGCTGTTCTGCGTGGCAATGGAGAAAGGGCCACGACGCATTAGTTTCGATGACCTTGCACGTTATCTTAACATAAACAATGTGCGTATGCTGCAATATGCTGATGACATAAACGCACTTATACGTCGCCGTCTTATTCGTTATCGTGATGCTAAAGACGAGGAACAATTCGATATTTATCCGCCTGTTGTCAAGGCTCTAAAGCACAACGAGGTATACACTCTTTCACCAAAAACCGGGCTTACGTGCGAGGAATTATTCGAGCAGTTGAATGCCATTTTTTCCGACCTCTACGAGGATGCTATCATCGGCGACGAAGCAGTGCTTGAGAGTGCAAAACTGCTTGAAGAGAACAAACAGGTGGAATTCTCGAAACAGATACACGCATTGAAACTTACCAAAAAGGAGCAGGCATTAGTGGTGTTTTTCTGTCACCTGCTTGTAAACAAGGAAGATGACGACATACGCATTGGCCAACTCGAGGACCTTATATGCAACAAGAGCGAGTTCCAGAGGATAAAGCGTGAGTTCCGCACAGGCGAACATATACTTTTCAGACAACAGCTTATAGAACACGGCTGTGTCGATGGCATTGCCGACAACAACCGCTACAAGCTAACCAACAGTGCCAAACGTACCTTGCTTGCCGAACTTGGGGTGAACATCGCTGACGAGAACATCGCCAACCTGCTGCAACCACAGCAGCTCACTGCAAAAGAACTGTTCTATCCCGCAGTCATAAGTAACAAGATAGACGAGCTTGCCAAATTCTTCACACAGGAACATTACCTGCAGGTACGCGAGCGAATGAGCAGTCGTGGCTTCCGTGGCGGCTTTGCCTGCCTTTTCTATGGTGGTCCCGGAACAGGAAAGACCGAAACTGTTTATCAGCTTGCACGTTGCACCGGTCGTGAGATAATGGTTGTGGATGTTCCGCAGATAAAGAGCAAATGGGTGGGCGACAGCGAGAAGAACATCAAGGCACTCTTCGACCGCTACCGCGAGCTTGTCAAGCGCAGGGAGCTGGCTCCCATTCTCCTTTTCAACGAGGCCGACGCCATCATCAGCACCCGCAAGAGCGGAGCACAGAATGCTGTTGACAAGATGGAAAACGCCATACAGAACATTATCCTGCAAGAGATGGAAACACTTGACGGAATAATGATTGCCACCACCAACCTGCAGGAGAACCTTGACAATGCCTTTGAACGCCGTTTTCTTTACAAGATAAAGTTCGAGAAGCCCGACGCTGCAGTTCGTGCCAAGATATGGCAGCAGATGATACCCGAACTGAGCGAGAACGACGCCACCACCCTTGCCGCGGCCCACGACCTGAGCGGCGGACAGATTGAGAATGTAGCACGTAAGCACTCAATAAATGTGGTGCTTCACGGCGAGCAGGAGAATCTATTGGAGAATCTGTTAAAAGAGTGTGCAACAGAACGCCTCAGTAAACAGCAACAACACACGCGAGTAGGATTTTGAAAATTAACATAATTTAACACCGGGGGGGGTATTTTATAATATTTAAATTTGTAATTGACAAATGCGTTTTTAACAAAATTTAACCATTCACATCTCGTTGTGTTTCAATGCTTTGAAAATTATTTTTACTCAAAGAGTCTCTTGACTTTGAAATTTTTTCCTTTTGTTTCTATATTATATATGCTTCGAGGAGAAGGAAACAATAATTCAATAACATAAAAAACACCACTACTATGCTTAGGATTGATGGCCCAAAACCCGCGTACACATTGAGAGAGATTTTAGAGTGCGATTACCAAGAGCTTTTGGAGGCTGCCGAGAGCAGATGCACTCTATTGACCGAGTTGCAGAATGCCGTTATAGAGCTGTTGCCACTGTCAAAAAAACTATTGCCAAGCGACATCGCGCAGCTTGTGGGTGCCGAGGCACAGGCAAACCTTATGGTTTACATCTACCATTATTCGTTGTTTGCATTTGCCGACAAGGCATATACTATTCTCAATGCACAATGCACTGCGTTGGCAAAGGCGCTTGACGCAAATGACGCAGAAGACGAGGAGAAAGGTGTAGAGAACTTGGGAAAGACATTGGAGGCATTGGGCTATGTTCCATTCGATACACTGCTCAACCATAGTGCAGCCGGGTTGCTTAGACTTGACATATTCAAAGAGCATCTGCAGCATAGGTTGGATTTCCCTGTAATTCCGGTATATGATGAGAACGGTAAGCGTATCGGTGCTTGGACTTTCCGCGATATTACAGGTACAATGGTGAAAAACGGATTGTCGTATGAACAGTTGCTTACCGACTGCATCAATGCCCCACTCCCTGACAGCACAACCATCGGCAAGGTTGTGGATGACGAGAAAATGGTGAGAATTTATTAAAGTGCAATTTTATGATAAATGCAAAAGAAAAGGAGTTTCTTGAGTCAATCAAGAAATATATGAAACAGCACGGGTTGACATCCTACAACATTGGAATCATAGATTCGTACATAGGTAAAATAAAGATTACTCCAAAGGGGTGGTTACGGTTGCTTGTCCCAATAAAGGGATATTACTATGACGATTTCGAGGTTTATACGATAATG
>JAGCKB010000285.1 GCA_017647725.1 Bacteroidaceae bacterium | reverse complement strand
GTGCGTGCTGCCATCTCAATTGACACCTTATTCTCTCTTGCATACTGCTTGGTATCAAAATCTATAATATGCAGTGTGGTGTTCAACCGCTTGCATAAATCCTCGACGAAATGCTCGTCGCGCATACTCTCCTCTCCACGCAGATGGAAATTGCAATGTACGGCAATGCAGTTGTATTCCAAACGGTGCAAAATATGTAGCAGGGCCACTGAATCGGCACCACCGCTAAGGGCTACAATTACTTTGTCGCCATTGGATAACAATTTATGCTCCGATATATATTTAGAAATCTTATGCATCATTTTATTTAACGTACCGGCTTTTTATGCGTGACGCTAAAAGCAAAGTTACTTAAATATTCCTTAGGCCATCCTATTTGTACTAATTATTTGGTTGTTTTCTGCTTATTTGATGCTATTTTTCTTTATTTTAAGAAAAAAGTGCCCTCTTTTCTTTGCTTTTAGGAAAAGTGTTTCTATCTTTGCACTCGCTAAGCAATAGCGGCTCGGTACCTTGGATGAGTGGCTTAGTCAGCGGTCTGCAAAACCGTGTACGGCGGTTCGAATCCGCCAGGTACCTCGAAATAACCTCCGAAATTTTCGGAGGTTATTTGTTTTATATGGCTTTAATAACTATTTTTGTCCTATTCTGTCTGTTTTATTATATACATAGATTGCTGTATTATGAGAACTATTTTCTCTTTTTTAATATTTTTTGCTATCTCTGCCCTCTCTTTTTCACAGGAGAGTGACTCTATAGTTATATCTAAGATGCAGGTGGTTGACCTGGGATTATCGGTCGATTGGGCCGGATATAATATCGGTGCTACCTCGCCCGAGGAGTCGGGTAACTATTATTCGTGGGGCGAGAAGGAGGTGAAGAGTAGTTACTACCGTTCGTCCTATCTTCACAGTAAGGATAATGCTGCCGTAGATATAGGTGAGTCTATCTGCGGCGGAGAATATGATGCTGCAACGGCTGCCTGGGGTGACGGGTGGCGTCTGCCATCGATAAGTGAGGTCGAGGAGCTTCGAGATGAGTGTGATTGGACGTGGATGACATATAATGGAGTGCCGGGCTGCTGTGTCACAGGACCCAGTGGGAACTCTATCTTCTTGCCTGCTGCAGGCATCTTTTGGGGTGCTAAAAAACAAGGTATAGGAGAGGAGGGTTGGTATTGGATAGGCGATTGTGCCGAGGATAAGGAGTGTGCTAAAATAATCTATATCGAAGCGTCGCGTTATACCCCCGATTTTCTCGCAATAATGGATATCATCGACCCTATTACTGATGCCAAGAAGATTGGTGGTCAGACGATACGTGCTGTGCGCGAGCATAGCGATGCTGTGCAAGGTGACTCTGTAGAGCTTAATGACACAATAGAGAGTGAGTGATGGCCGATAATTTCCTTGAGAAACGTCAGGAGGCCTATCGAGCGCAGGCGGCAAAGGGGCTCTCTAAAAAGGTGAACACTGTTATAAAACTCGCCGAGAAGAGCGCGGCTCTCTCTTTCGACGGCTTGTACAGGGTACGTACCGACCAGCTTGAAAAGATTGTGCAGGCGGCACTCACTGTCGATTCTTTATCTACTCGGTGTCTTATTTTATCTCAGAATGAGGTGCAAAGACTCGTTGAGGTGTGCAATATTTCTATTCAGCAGGGTACCGAGGGTATTCTTTTGGGCGTTTCTGGTGCGGCCGATACTGCGTCTCTTATTTCCATTGGTCGTCTTTTTCAGATGATGCTTTTGCAGGCTGCCGAGATTGGTCTAAGTGTTTCATATACTCAAAACTTTGATGCTGCGAGCGTGGTAGATGCTCTCTCTCTTTCTTTTGAGCCGGTGATGTTGCTTGCAGTGGGTAGGGCTGTCAAGTAAAGCTTTCCGAGGAGAGGATGAAGGGTGTCAGGATTATCCCTTTCTATTTGATATTTATAATAAATTATCGGACACCAATAATTTTCTTTTCTAAACTTCATACGAATAATAGATAAAAATAATTATTGGTGTCCGGTAAAACTTTTTCAGTCTCTCATTTAGGCTTGTTTGCTAAATTCTGCCTTTCATTGTTATTTT
>JAGCKB010000284.1 GCA_017647725.1 Bacteroidaceae bacterium | reverse complement strand
TTGCGCTGTGTTTGAGTCTTGGAACAACGAGCGTGCTATCCTTTATCGTCGTATGGAGAAAATTCCTGATGAGTGGGGTACAGCCGTATCAGTACAGGCAATGGTATTCGGTAACATGGGCGAGACATCGGCTACCGGTGTATGCTTCTCACGCGACGCTGCGACAGGTGAGAACCTCTTCAACGGAGAGTATCTTATCAACGCACAGGGCGAGGACGTTGTAGCAGGTATCCGCACACCTCAGCAGATTACAAAGATTGGTTCACAGCGTTGGGCTGCATTGCAGAACATCAGTGAGGAGGAGCGTGCTTCTAAGTACCCTTCAATGGAGGAGGCAATGCCCGAGATTTACAAAGAGCTCGACAGAATCCAGACTCACCTCGAGGACCACTACAAAGATATGCAGGATATGGAGTTCACCGTTCAGGAGGGCAAACTTTGGTTCTTGCAGACACGTAACGGTAAGCGTACAGGTGCCGCAATGGTTAAGATTGCAATGGACCTCTACCGCGACGGTATCATCGATGACAAGACAGTTCTAAAGCGTATGGAGCCCGAGAAGCTCAACGAGCTCTTGCACCCCATCTTCGATACAGCTGCTCTTGCAAAGGCTAAGGTAATCGCCAATGGTCTTCCCGCATCTCCCGGTGCAGCAACAGGTCGCATCGTATTCTTCGCCGACGACGCTGCTAAGTGGAACGAGGATGGCGAGAAGGTAGTTCTTGTACGTATCGAGACCTCTCCCGAGGACCTCGCAGGTATGGCTGCCGCTCAGGGTATCCTTACAGCACGTGGTGGTATGACCTCACACGCAGCCGTTGTTGCTCGTGGTATGGGTAAGTGCTGCGTATCAGGTGCAGGTACATTGGTTATCGACTATAAGAAACGTACATTGTCGGTTGACGGCCTTACATTCAACGAGGGTGACTACATCTCATTGAACGGTTCAACAGGTCAGGTTATCGAGGGTAAGGTTGAGACAAAGGCTCCCGAGCTCAGCGGTGACTTCGCCGAGTTGATGGAGATTTGCGACAAGTATGCACGTCTTGGCGTTCGTACAAATGCCGATACTCCTCACGATGCACAGGTTGCACGTAACTTCGGTGCAATTGGTATCGGTCTCTGCCGTACCGAGCATATGTTCTTCGAGGGCGAGAAGATTAAGGCAATGCGCGAGATGATTCTTGCCGAGACAACTAAGGAGCGCGAGGTTGCACTTGCAAAGCTTCTTCCCTTCCAGAAGGCCGACTTCGTTGGTATCTTCAAGGCAATGGAGGGCTTGCACGTGACAGTTCGTCTGCTCGATCCCCCTCTCCACGAGTTCGTACCCCACGATGCAAAGGGTCAGCAGATGCTTGCCGAGGCTATGGGCAAGACTGTAGAGGCCGTTCAGCGTCGCGTTAAGTCACTCGAGGAGTTCAACCCAATGCTTGGTCACCGTGGTTGCCGCTTGGGTAACACATATCCCGAGATTACAAAGATGCAGACAACCGCTATCCTCGGCGCAGCTCTCGAGCTTAAGAAAGAGGGTAAGGTTATCTACCCCGAGATCATGGTTCCCCTGGTAGGTATTATCAATGAGTTCGAGGAGCAGAAGAACGCTATCCTTGAGGCAGCTGCCGCACTGTTTGCAGCAGAGGGTGACTCAGTAGAGTACACAATCGGTACTATGATTGAGATTCCTCGTGCAGCTCTTACAGCCGACCAGATTGCACAGCAGGCTCAGTTCTTCTCATTCGGTACAAACGACTTGACACAGATGACCTTCGGTTACTCTCGTGACGACGTTAACTCATTCTTGCCCATCTACCTGCGCAAGAAGATTTTGAAGAACGACCCCTTCCAGGTTCTCGACCAGACAGGTGTAGGTCAGCTCGTTGAGATGGCAACAACTAAGGGTCGCGCCGTTAACCCCGAGCTCAAGTGCGGTATCTGCGGTGAGCATGGTGGTGAGCCCGAGTCGGTTAAGTTCTGCCACAGAGTAGGTCTTAACTACGTATCATGTTCTCCTTTCCGCGTGCCTATCGCACGTTTGGCTGCTGCACAGGCTGCTGTTGAGGAGATGTAAGAAACACTCTAATATAATGAAAAGGGACCTGCCCGTTTGGGCAGGTCCCTTTCTTTATGCTCAGATTTTGATACAAAACATATGATGGTAAAACTGTATTTTTCTTGGAAAATATTTTGTTATTCCATTTATAGTCTATATCTTCACACTGAGTAAAAATACTCACTACACTGAGTAAAATTTTCAATTATGTATAAAAGGTCTGAATATAAGGTAATTACGAGCAGGTTAAAAGAACCAAGAAAGTTTATTCAGATCGTTATGGGACCGCGCCAAGTAGGTAAATCTACAGTTGTTAAGCAGGTGCTTCAAGACTTGGATTTGCCTTATCAGCTGTTCTCTGCCGATAATGTGCCTGCCTCAAATACTGCTTGGGTATCTAATTGTTGGGCTGCTGTTAGAAGTCTGAAGGAGAGCAAAGGCCTTGATAGTATCATTCTTGTAATCGATGAAATTCAGAAGATATCAAATTGGAGTGAGGTTGTAAAGAAGGAGTGGGATGATGACACTTTGCACGATTGCGACATTAAGGTATTGCTGCTCGGTAGTAGCCGTGTGCTTTTAGAGAAAGGACTTTCAGAGTCGTTAGGAGGCCGTTTCGAAGAAATACGCATGACTCATTGGAGCTATCCTGAAATGAAAGAGTGTTTTGACTTTACGCTCGACCAGTATCTTTTCTTTGGAGGTTACCCTGGTGCTGCCAGCCTGATAAATGAGTCTGATCGTTGGGAGCAATATATACAATCGGCAATCATTGATGCGACCATCAATAAGGATATCCTAATGAATACGCCTATCAGTAAGCCAGCCCTTCTTCGTCAGACTTTTGAACTTGGTGCTTCTTACTCTGGCGAGATTCTCTCTCTCAACAAAATGCTTGGTTCTTTGCAAGACGCAGGAAACACCGTTACTCTGGCAGGTTATATCAATCTTCTTGATGAGAGTGGTATGCTGTGCGGACTTCAGAAATATAGTATCGATGCTGCAAGACGTCGAGCCAGTATTCCCAAATTTCAAGTTTATAACAATGCCCTAAAGATTGTGTATAATCCACATACATTCGATCAGACTATTATGGATCGCAAAGAGTGGGGACGCATCTTTGAGTCGGGTATTGGTGCTTGGATTGTCAGTCAGGCTTTTGTTCATCGCATTGAAGTGTTCTATTGGCGTGAACTTGCCAACGAGGTTGATTTCATTCTTCGTAAGAAGGGAACAGTCGTTGCCATCGAGGTGAAGAGTAATGCCGAAAAGAATACGAAAGGACTTGGTGAGTTCAGAGATAAGTTCAAGCCCAAATCGGCATTTATCGTGGGTGATGGTGGTATAAGTGCTGAAGAGTTCCTTTCTATGGATATAAGGAATCTTTTCAAATAATAACTTCATACTTATATCGTTGCAGGCAATAGAGAATAGAATAATAAACATCAAAATCGGAATTTAGCTATGAGATTTTTTTTACAGACAAAACGTTTCCTGCTCCTGCTAATAATGCTGTCAGCAGTGAGTTTTGCAGATGCACAGATTAAAGTTGAAGCATCAGAAACAGTAGAATTGATGTCCATTATTTCACGCACGGCCGGTTTTCCTGAGTATTGCATGGATAATGGCGGGCAATAC